>NZ_JAVTWC010000143.1:0-22116 GCF_032229445.1 Tahibacter sp. | reverse complement strand
CGTCGGCGTTGCGCACAAAGGTGAAGCGCACGCGCTGACCGACCCGAAGGCCGTCGACGGGCACGGTGTCGGGACGCAGGAAAGTCATAGTCATCGCGCCCATCTCCAGCTCGGGGATGGCGTCGGTCGCGATGGACCAGATGCTGCCGTCGATGTGCTTGACGGTGCCGTCGGCCGAGTACCGCGACGGCGCGTTCGGCGCCGGCGACGTGTCGAACGCATCGAGCCGCGCCAGCGTGCCGGCGAGGCTTGCTTCGGAATCGATCAGGAATTGGCCGGACAGCACGACGCGGTCGCCTTCGGCTACACCGTTGAGAACCGCGGTACGGCCATCGCTTTCGTGACCGACACGAACTTGCTGCGCACGGAAGCGGCCATCGCCGGCATCGACGATGACCACCTGGCGTGCGCCGGTCGCAATCACGGCCTCGGTCGGTATTTGCACGACCTCTGCATCGGCGGCACGGCCGGTGATGGCGACGCGCGCATACATGCCGGGCACGAGGCGGCGCGTCGGGTTCGGCACGACGATGCGGGCGGTCTGCGTGCGCGTCGTGACATCGAGGTCGGGCAGCAAGGTGTCAACGGTGCCGGCGAGCGAGTCGCCAGGGAATGCGGGCAGTTCCAGCGTCACGGCATTGCCCGGTGCGACGCGGCCGATCTGCGCTTCGGGAATTGCGGCATTGACCCACACGGTATCAAGACTGTTGATGCGCAGCAGCGGCGTACCAGCCGCCACACTCGCGCCGTCGCGTACGAGCAGCTCGCTGACGACGCCGGCACGCGGCGCGGCGATCGTGATGCGATCCTGGGCGCGCCCGAATCGCTCGACGGCGCGAATCTGGCCTTCGCTCATGCCGAGCAGCAGCAGGCGTTGTCGCGCGGCCGCGCGCACGGCGTCCAGTCCGTTGCTACGGGCCGTGCGCAGCGACAGGTACTCAGCCTGCGCGGCCGTCCACTCCGGCGCGATCAGCGTAAGCAAGGGCTGGCCCGCAGTGACCGTCGTCAACGGAGCACGCACGGCAAGCTGCTCGACGATACCGGCGACGCGGGCTTGCACGACCACCACGCCCCGTTCGTCGAATGTCACCGTCCCTGTCGCACGCACAGAGGCCACCGGCGTGCCACGCGTCGCGAGCGCAGTACGTACGCCGAGGTTCTGCACGAGCCGCGGCTCGATGCGCACGGTCCCCGCGTCTTCCGGCGCGTCGCCTGCGTATTTCGGGACCAGCTGCATATCCATGAACGGCGATTTGCCGGGTTGGTCAAAGTGTTGGGCCGGGACCATCGGGTCGTACCAGTACAAGACCTTTTTCTCAGTCAAAGCCGGCGCCGCGGCCGGCATGTCGCGGTGTCCACGACCGATGAACCACCCCGTCGAGCCGACGCCGACAACGATACCCACGAGCAGCGCGAGAAGCAGTGATAGGCGGTTCATGGCGTGCGCTCCGTCGGAAACGCGAAGTACAAGGTCGCCCAGGCTTGACCCAGGGTGTTCTGCAGGTCGGTGTAGGCCAACCGTTGCTCGATGGCTTCGTCTAGTGCGCGCAGCGACGCGGTGAGGTCGCCGCGGCCGCCGCGATAGGCCGCTAGCGTCGCGTCGGCGCGGTCTTCGCTCAGTGGCAGCAGCTCGCGCTCGTAGCGCTCCAAGCGATCGACTGCGCTACGCCAGGTCGTCAGCGTCTTTCGCAGCTCGGCGCCGTGCATGCGCTGCGCCGCTTCGCGCTCGGCGTCGATGCGTTCGACCAGCGCCTGCTTCGATGCGATGAGTGGGTCTTGGCGGCGCGCAGCGAACAGCGCCAGCGGCACCCGGAATTGCACCGACACCATGTTTGAGAACTGCGGTCCGCGTTGGGCGTATGCGAGCTCGAGTGACCAGTCGGGCCGCTTCTCGGCCCGGGCGAGTGCCACGTCGGCGGTCGCCGCGCGCTCGGCCGCGTCGTAGGCCAACAGTTCCCGGTGATGCGCGATGTTCGTCACCAGCGCCTCGGGATCGCCGCCCAGGTCGCGCCAGTCCGGCGGCGCACCCAGCGGGCGATCGCCCAGGTCCGGCAGCCAGCGGGCCAAATCTGCACGAGCCGTGTCGCGGTCGGCCCGCGCGGCATCCAGACGGTCCTGCAATGCGGCAATCGCCGACCGCGCGGCAATGCCTTCGGCGGCCGTTCCACGGCCGGCAGTCAGCGCTGCGGTGGCCGCAGCCAACTGCGCCTCGGCCCGTGGCTGCAGCGCCGTCAGCAGCGCTAGGCGGCGTTCCGTGGATGCCGCGGCAATCCACGCCCGCGCGACGGCTTCGTAGACGACGAGTTGCTCGTTGGTCAGCAAGGCCCGTTCGCGGTCCACGTCGATTGCGGCGCGTTCGCTGCGCAAGCGGCGTTTTTCGCGCCGCGGAAATTGCTGCGCGATGACGACCGTGCGCATGGTCATGAAGTCGCGCGTGGTGCTGAAGGCGTCGTCGCCGTTCACCGGCAAGTTCTGCAGACCGACGACGAGCTCAGGATCGGGAAGCTGACCGGCGGGGCCGACCGCGGCTTCGGCGGCCGTCACGCCTGCGGCTCGCGCACGCAGTTCGGGCGCCTGACGTTCGGCCGACTGGACGGCGTCCATCAACGACATGGGCGTGAGATCGGCCGATGTGGCCGTGCCAGCGCCGAGGGCGGTCAGCGTGGCCAGAAGAAAACGCAGTGACGCGCGCGCATGGCCGAAGCTGCGCGGGGAAAAACGAGGAGGGGATGACATGAGTATTCCACGGCAATGACGAAACGGCCGCGCACTGCGCGGCGCCACGATCAATCGCGAGCGGAGCTCAAATCTGGAAGGTGCAGTGCTGGATGCTCAGCGGCGGCGGTTGCCCGCGCGCTCGATGGGCGTACGCTTGCGTGGCGTCGTCCGGTAGCGCCGGGCGCACGTATTCACGCGACCACGTGGTCGCTGGCAGTAGCGCGGGCGGGACGGTCAGCGCCGGCGCATGATCCGATGATGGCGTGGTGGGATGGCAATGCTCGTGGCAGCGCGCCTGATCCGCTGTGTCGGGCGTGTGGCACGGCGGCGTCTCGGCAGTCGCCTGCGCGGTCGCGACCGCGATTTCCTGCGGACACAGGTACGCGGCCATCGCGAACTGCTGGAACAGCAGTCCGATCAGCGCAAACAGCGCGATCCAGCGTCGATGGCGGCGGTAGCGAAACGGCATGGGTCGGCGACGGATGTCCAAAGGGAGAAGCAATGAGACCAGCGATGACGGGGACAGCTTACGCCCTGTTTTCGACGGTAGCACCCCCACGAGACTCCAGTTCGCCTCGAAGGTTCCCATGCCTCAGTTTTGCTAGGTCGCGTGACGCCGACGGGTGGCATACACCGTCGCCTGCCAACGGGCGACGTCGCGTGCTCGCGCGAACGAACCGCGACGCCCGGAGATGTCGAATACCTCCACCTCGACGCGATTCTGCGATAGCGCTTTTCGAAACGACGCCGGCGTCGCGAACCCGAGCTCCTTCCAGAGCGAGGACGGAGGAACAAATTCCCCGTAACGGTCCGTCAAGCGCGACTCGAATTCGTTTACAAGCTCATTCATCGCGAAATGCTCGGCTCTTCACAGATCGGGTCACCATCGTCGTATCAACGGTAGACGCAATCGGCGCGAACAAACAAGGCGATGCGTTGAATCCGGGTTGCTTGCGACACGAACGTTGCAAGCGTGAACGGGATTTCTAGGACTTGCCCGTGAGTGTCGCGAATTCGCGGCGAATCTTGGCGAGGAGCGTGTCGAGTTCACCGGCGTTTCCGCCGGTATACGACAGCGCCAGCAGCGTCATCGGATGGACCGAAAGAACCTGGCAGATGGCCGTGAGTTTGTTGAGTGTCGGGCTTTTCATGCCGCGCTCGAGCGTGCTCATGTACGTGCGGCTGGACACGTCGGCAAACGCTTCCTGACTCAGGCCCCGCGCTTTGCGGGCCAACTTGAGTGCAGCAGGAAGGGATCGTTTGGTCGGCATCCGTGAACTCTCGGGAATTCGCGGATGACAACCGATTGAACCCTATCGAACTACAATCTATAGTGTTCATTTGAAAGGGATTCCTGTTTTCTAAGGGCTGTACGAGGCCGAAGCCTGGCCATTCCGCTGAGCCGTGAGGTGACGAGCCGTGCCTGCGACGAATCTCACCGCCGATCTGTATTTCGTCTCCGCGTTGCGAGCCGGTGCGGACCGGTCGCGCACCCGGCTACTGCCGCTGGCCGACCTGAAAGAGCCACTGGCGCCGCACGGCCGCTTCGCCCAGCGGATGCTGCTGGCCCTGCAGAGCCTGGGTTACATCGAACCGGAGCTGTCGCTGTCGTGGGCAGACGACTGGTTAGACTCCCGCGACTGGCTCTCGCACGGTTTCGAAAACGTCAGTTGGCGGATCCTGCGATCGGCAGGAGCGTCCAACGAGGCGCTCCACGTGTGGGGTGACGAACTCGACACCAGCCCAGGGGCATTGAGGACTTGGGCCGCTGTTTGGCAGGACCTGGCGCTGGCGGAGGTTGCCGAATATGCCCGGTGCTCGCTCGCGGACACGGGATTCAACCCGAATTGGGCCACCGACGCGGCCGAGTCGCTGCAAGCCGGCCTCACCAAATTCAGCGTCCACCAGATCATGTACTTGGTGCACATTGCGCTTCGGTCGCTCGCCCTAGAGCAACGACGACTGCTTCCGCGCGGCGGCAAGCCGGGGCACGCGTTCTCGGCGGCGATCCGCAACTACGTGCGGCGTGCGTCGACGGAAGGTTGGGTAATCCGCGCCCCATCGCATCCTTTGGATCTGCCGCGAAGCGCGATCACGGTGATCTTCGCCGAGATGGTGACGGGCCTCGGGGACCGGTACTACACGGAGCGCCCGTCACTCGACGCCTTGACGCGCTCGGTCGCTTCTCGACAGACCCAACACTGATCCCAGGTGGCCACGGTCGTGATGGTTTCCCTTCCTCCCACTGTACCGGACGGCGCTGCACTCGAGGGCCTGCTCAAACAGGCGTGCGAAGCGGCGGCGTGGCGTCCCGCGTTCTATCGCCAGCTCCTGGATAGCCATATTCTTGTGATCGTCGCTGACGAGACGCTGGCACAGAACGTCGCACGGCCTGACCGCGTGCACTTTGTGCAGTGGAAGCGTGTTGACGGCACTGCCGCCATCCCGTTCTTCTCGTCCGCGCGAACCTTCTTCGAAGCGGTGCCGCACGGAGCGAAGTGCTTGGTACTCGAGACGCGACAACTTCTCGAACTGACACGTGGCGCGATCCTCCATTTGAATCCGTACAGCGAATTCAACCTGCAAGTGATGCCGTCCGACGTCGAGGCGATACTGGCGAGCCGGTTTTTGGTCGTCCCAGAGAGCTTCGCATTGGAAACGGATCGGCAGGTGTCCTTCCGCCAGGTCGTCGATCCCCCGTTTCCCTTGTTAGACGCGCTGACGCTGCTCTATAGCCAGCTTCCGCAGGTACACGGCGCCTATGTAGCGTTGGTGAAGGGGCTCTATGACGATGCACCCGAGTCCCTGCTACTCGGCCTCGACATCGAGGGCGATCCCGAACCCGTGGTGCGGGATAGTGGCCTGGTGATCCGTGATACCTACCACGGGCCGTACAACCTCGACATTGTCCACCTCAAATCCGGCGAACGCGGGCTGTTGAGCTACGGATTCGAGCCGGCTTTCCGATTTTTCGATCGACGCATGGCGGCAGTGCTCGCGGCCCCTGCGGTGACCTCGTCGGCGCAATAGCAGAGCGTCCGGCGACCAGTGAGCCACGCCCCATGCCACGTCCCGCGGTAGCGGCCTCGGGTGACGCCCGATCCGCTAGCTCGACCGCGTAGGCACGGCGAACAGCCACCGCGCGGAGGGGAAGGCTAATGCCGCGCCGAACGCCTGGGCAAGGATGAACCCGAGCACGTCGACAGGTCGGATGCCGGCGAGGGTATCTGTCAGGGAGCGGGCGAGGGTGATCGCGGGATTGGCGAACGAGGTCGATGCGGTGAACCAGTACGCGGCACCAATCCAGGCGGCCACCATCCAGGGCGCGTCATCTGCGCGACGATGTCCGATCACGATGCACAGCAGACCGAACGTTGCCACGGCCTCGGCCAACCATTGTGCCGATCCGGTGCGTGCGTGCGTGGAGGCCTGCAACAGCGGCAGTTCGAACATGGCGTGCGCCAGGACGGCGCCGGCACAACAGCCAATAACCTGCAGGACGATGTAGACCGCAGCGTCGCCGGCCGTGAGGCGTCGACGCAGGACCTCGATCGCCGACACCGCGGGGTTGAAGTGAGCGCCGCTGATCGGCCCCAACAGCGCGATTAGGGGTGATCTTGTTTTCCGTGCAATTTGTGGCGACCTAGGCAAAAAAAGCTAGCCGAATCAGCTCACTAGGTTTGAGCGCGATCCGAGGCCCGTTGTTTTTCGTGCAGTTTGTGGCGACCTGGGAGCGGTCGCTATCACCAGCCCCCGCGTTGCCTGCCATCCCGCAGCGCTCGTATTCTGGCTGCTCGGATCTGGTCGGAGACACAGATGTCGAGCTACCTGAGTCGATTCATCGGCGCGGATCGCTTGCCGCGCAATCTGCCGGCGTTTGACATCGATGTGTACTTCCGCCTGCCGGCAGACACCATACAGGCCATTCGCGACCGATTTCACGCCGACCGCTTGCCCGGCGTCGAGAATCGAATGGTGGCGATGGCGGCGCAAATCGTCTTCCTGCGCACCACCGGGCGAGCGCTCGATAATGCCCCGCTACTCCCACCCGCATTGCTTCGAGCGCTCGGTACCGCGTTGCAGGTACAGCCGCCATCGATCGCCTCCCTGCGCTCGATCTACAAGCGCCGCGAGACAGCCTCCGAGCATCAACGTTGGGCACGCCGGCATCTGGGTATCGTTGACGTCTCCAAGGACATGCTCGCCCAGTTGTCGAGCGTCCTGTCGACGCATGCCGGCGATGTCGCCTCGATCGATGAATTGGTGACGGCTGGCGCGCACTGGCTGTATGACCAGAAGGTGCTCATCCCTGCTGACCGTGCGCTGCGGGATCTGGCGCGCGACGCGTTCGCAGGGATCGAACGTGCTGCGGTCCGCACCATCACGACAGTCATTCCAACGGATCAGCGTCAAGCCTGTCGAAAAGCCCTCTTCGCCACCCGCGGCGATGCGGGCATGACGGTGCTTGAGTGGTTGAAGACGCCGCCGCGCCGGCACAGTCCGTCGACGCTCAACGAAACGTTGGCCAAGATCGACTTTCTGAAGACGTTGCACGTCCACGAGTGGGACTTGCTGGCTATCCCCCTGGCGCGGCAGCGCGCCTACGCGCAAGCCATTGCCGGCAGGCCACCGTCCGAGTCCCGTCGTCGCAAGGACAATACCCAGTTGCTGGAAGTGATCTGCTTCCTGCGAATGACCCTGCTGGATCTCACCGACAGCGCATTGTTCCAAACCGGCCGGCGGATTGGCGATTTCTCGCGCCAGGCCTCTGGAAAGACGCAGTCGCGGCAAGCCCAGCGCTCTGGGGACTACCGCGCAGGCTTGGCCAGCATCAAAGACCTGGTGAGTGATGCGACCCGGACCCCGGAGCAGCGACTGGCCGCGATCACCGAGGTGCTGGACGCACTCGGCGATCTGTCCCCCAACAGCCATGCGGCGGTCGTCCGCGAGGCGCTGTCGGATGATCCGGTGCGCGTGCACTCGTTGCTGTCGGCGGTCTCGAACCTGGAATTTCGAGGACGACCCAACGACCGGTCGTTGAACCAGTTGCAGCAACTTCGGCAATGGGACGCGGCCGGTGTGAACGCGATACCGGCGGACCAGAAGATGGCCGTCTCCAAGGTCTGGGATCCGCTCGTCAATGCCAGCGATCGCCGCCGCGCGTTTCGGGCGCTGGAAGCCTGCACCGCGTTGGAGCTGCGCAAGGGTCTGCGCCGCGGCTCGATCTGGATCGACCACAGCCTTACCTTCCGCGAGCGCGAGCAGATGCTGATTCCTCGCGACCAATGGGAACGCGAGAAGTCGCAGTATCTGAGCGCGCTATCACTGCCGGCCGATCCCGACGCCTATGTCAACCCGATTTTGAAGCTGATCGAAGCGGGGCTGGCAGCGGTCGTCGAGGCCAAGAACGATGGCGCCGTATCGATCGATGCGCAGGGCATGCTCCGGCTGCCGGCGATGGATCCGCTGCCGGATGAAGTCGAACCGCAACGGCTGCGCGACCTGATGTACCGGCAGATCGGCAGCGTGCAGTTTCCGGACCTGATCCTGGACATCGACGCGTTGGTGAATTTCAGCGAGGTGCTGCTCGGCCGTCGCGCCGTCGACGAACACGAGCTTGTGGCGGTTTATGCGGCGCTCTTCGCGCACGGCACCGAAATCGACGCCAAGAGCGTGGCCGCGATGATTCCGCAACTGGACCCGGGCCATGTCGCCGCGGCGATGCGAGCCCTGGAGTCGCCGGGCCGCCTGCAGCGGGCGAACCGACGGGTGGTGGAGTTCCAGCGCCAGCACGCCATCGCGGCGCTGTGGGGCACCGGGAGTCTGGGCTCGAGCGACATGATGAGCATCGACGCATCGCGCAACCTGTGGAACGCGCGCGTGGATCCGCGCCGGCGCACGTACGCAGTCGGTGTCTACACACATCTGCTCGACCACCACGGCATTGTGTACAACCAGCCCGTGGTGTTGAACGAACGCCAGGCGGGGCCTGCGATCGAAGGTGTGGTGCAGCACAACGCAACCAACGAGGGAACCCGGTTGCAGCGCCTCGCGGTCGACACGCACGGCTATACGTACCCGGGCATGACCTTCGCGAAGCTGCTCGGCTTTGACCTGTGTCCGCGCCTGAAGAACCTCGCCGAGCGCAAGCTGTTCCTGCCGCGTCGGATGGATACGCCGGAAGGGTTGGAGCGCGTGGTGATCCGCGATGTGTCGCTCAAAGCGATTCGGACGGGCTGGGACGAGATGATGCGTGTGGCCGCATCGATCCTGAGTGGCCGAGTGAGTGCCACGGTGATGCTGCAACGTCTGGGCAGCGCGGCCGACGATGATCCGGTGCGCCGCGCGGCCGACCCGTTGGGTCGCTTGCTGCGCACGGCCTATTTGTGCGACTACTTTTCCAATCCTGCCTTTCGCCGTGAAATCTACACGGTGCTCAACCGCGGTGAGTCGGTCCACCAGCTGCAGCGGACCGTGTACACCGGCAAGATCGCGCCCGAACGCGGACGGCGGCGGGACGAACTGGTGGCGATCTCCGGCGCGCATACGCTGTTGACGAACGTGGTCGTGGCGTGGAACACCCATCGTATGCAAGCCGTCGTCGATCGGTGGCGTAAGGCCGGACAGACGGTCGAGGACACGTGGCTGGCGCGGATGGGGCCGGCCCACTCGAGCCACATCAACTTTCGCGGACTGTTTCGCTTCGGCATCGACCGGTATCGCGAGATGCTGATCCAAGCGCGCTCGGGCACGCGCCGCTCGGCGTAGTCGATGTGGCGGGCCGCCAGCGCGGCGAGCCAACATGAAGGCAAAATTCGATCACAGGCCGGCTCGCGCCGGTTTCGTCGCCTACCGGTCCTGGCCGATGGCCGGCAAGGCGGTCTCGATGCGCCGCTGCGCGAAGCCATCGCCGCCGTCGATGTAGCGCATGGCCGAGTGGATGTCGCGCCAGCCAACGTATTCCATCAGCGTCTTGACGTCCCAGCCGTTGTCGTTGGCCCAGCCGGCGAAACCGCGGCGCAGCGAATGGCTGCTGTACGTCGCGGCGTCGGCGACGCCGGCGGCCGCGAACACGTGGCGCAGCACACGAATTAGGCTGTTGGGGTGCAGCGCGTCGTCGGCCAGGTGTCCCCAGCGGTCGATGCGCCGGAACACCGGCCCCGCCGTGAGCGAGGACACCTCGAGCCAGGTGGTGACGGCCGCGACCGGACACCAGCGCGTGAGCGCCGGCACCTTGTAGGTCGTGCCCGTGTTCTGGCGATCGCCCTTGGTGCGCGCCAGAAAGCACGTCATGCCCTGGCCAGGAACGACTTGCAAATGCTCCACGCGAAGACGCAGCAGTTCGTCGCCCCGGAAGCCGCGCCAGAACCCGAGCAGGATCAGGGCACGATCGCGCCGATGGCGCAGCGCGTCGGCCGGCCGTGCGGTCCGATCGGCCAGCGCGGCCGCTTGCTCGAGCCCATCGGTGATGCGGGCGAGCTGTTCAAGCTGTAGCGGCGTGGCGCGCTTCTCCAGCGCTGGGTGCAGCGCCTGGATGCCCTTCATGACCTGGCGCACGTGCGAGGTGCGCGTGGGGTCGGCGAAGCCGTGCGTGGCGTGCCATTGCGCGAGCGCCGCGAGGCGGTGCCTGAGCGTGTTGATGGCAAGCGTTCCGGCATAGTCGGCGAGATAGCGCGCGACACTGTCGGCGGTGGCCGGCAGATGGCCGCCCCAGTCGACTTCAAAATGCCGCGTCGCGGCTTCGTAGCTGCGGCGCGTATTCGCGCGCGTGGCGGCTTCCAGGTACTGCTCGACGCGATTCATGCATCGATACCGGGTCGGTGCACCGCGGGGCGGCGGCCGCCTTTGGGCGCCGGCGTGGCGTTCGGCGCAGCGCGGTCCGCCGGCGTCTGCAGGTCGCTCAGGATCGCGCAGCGCGCCCGGGCGCCGCCGGCGCAGCCCTCGATGGTGCGTGCGAGCTCCTGGGCCATGCGTTGCAGGGCCTGGATGCGTCCCTGGATGTCGGCCAGGTGCTCGCGCGCGAGCCGGTCGACGTCGGCGCAGGACATATCGGTCTGCTCGGCCAACGCCAGCAGGCTCTGGATTTCCTCGAGGCTGAAGCCGAGTTCGCGGCCGCGCGTGATGAAGCACAGCCGTTCCACTTCGGCGTGGGTGTAGTCGCGATAGCCGTTGTCGCGGCGGGCAGCCTTGGACAAGAGGCCGATGCGCTCGTAGTAGCGGATCGTTTCGAGGTGGCAGCCGCTGGCGGCGGCCGCTTCGCTGATCTTCATCGACTTGACTCCGGAGCGACTACGGACTTTAGGCTAGCGCCCTTCGAAGCCCCTGACCAGGGGTGTCAGGAGCTCGACCCATGCTCGTCACTGCCGTGCGCTACGGCGCCTATCCCCTCGTCATGGGCGCGATGGCGGCGGCCGCCACGCTCGTGTTCCTCGGCGTACTGCCGGCGTGGCCGACGCTGCTGATCGCCGCGGCCGCCGGTATTGGCGCGGTGGCGCTGCTGGAGCGCCTGCAGCCGTTCGAGCGCGCCTGGCAGCGCGACCACGGCGACACGCGCGCGGATCGGCTGCACGGCCTGGTCAACTTCGCGCTCCTGGCCGGCCCCGCCTACGCGCTGCACGCGTTGCGTACGGTCATCCCGGCAGGCGTGGCGTGGCCCACCACCTGGCCGGCGTGGGTGCAGTGCCTCCTGGCCGGCGCGATCGTCGATCTGGGTCTGTATGCGATGCACCGCGTGAGTCACCGATTCGCGTGGGCCTGGCGCCTGCACGCGATCCACCACAGCGCCGAGCGCTTGTACTGGCTCAACGGCGAACGCCGGCATCCGCTGAGCGCGCTGCTCATGGCCGGCCCCGGCCTGCTCGTGGTCGTGGCGCTGGGCGCGCCGGCGCTGGTCGTGAGCGTGTGGCTGGCGCTGTTGAGCGTGCATCTGGCGTTCCAGCACGCCAACCTCGACTACTCGGTCGGGCCGCTGCGGCGCTGGCTCGGAACGGCCGAACTGCATCGCTGGCACCACAAGCGCGAGTACGAGGACGCGCAGGTCAATTTCGGCGAGTTCTGGCTGGTCTGGGACCGTCTTTTCGGCACGTTTCTCGATCGTCCCGGCCACGTCGGCGCCGGCGACGTGGGATTGCGCGAGGACACCGTCCCGGCGGCCTATGGCGCGCAGCTGCGGTGGCCGTTCCGCGCGGCACCCACACCGATCCTTCCGCGCGATGCCGCGTTCCAGGCGGCGCTGGCGCAGGGCGACGCGGCGCTCGCCGACGGTAATGCCGCGGCGGCCTATGCCGCCTTCGAGCGCGCTCACGTGCTGGGACAATCGCGCACACGAACGCATGTCCGCAGCCATGTGGCGTTCCTGCGATGGGCCATCCGGCAACGGGATGCGCGGGAAATCGTCGGTCAGCTGCTGCGCATCGCGGCGGCCGCACTCTTTACCTGGCTATGGATGCCGCGCGGCAATACCGGCGGCGCCCGCGTCAGCGCGTTCCGACGCATGCCGATTCCCACCGACCTCACGAAATTGACCGAAGGAAATTCCCGATGAGTGATTGCGGCTGCCATGCCGAGGCGAACACGGCCGCCGAGCGCCGCGTGCTATGGATTGCGCTGGCGCTCAACGCCGCGATGGCCGTCATCGGCTCGCTGGCCGGTTGGTGGGCGCAGTCAACGGGCCTCGTGGCCGACGCGCTCGACATGCTCTCCGACGCCACGGCCTATGCGATTGGTCTGGCCGCGATCGGCCGCAGCGCGCGGTTCAAGCAGCGCGCCGCCGGTGTCAGCGGCAGCCTGTTGCTGCTGCTGGGTGTCGGCGTGCTGGTCGAGGTCGGCCGCCGGGCGTGGTTCGGCAGCGAGCCGATCGGTTGGCCTATCGTCGCCACGGCGCTCGTCTCCTTGGCCGTCAATCTCACCGTGCTGCGCCTGCTGCGGCCGTTCCGCACCGGCGAAGTGCATTTGCACGCAACCTGGATTTTTACCCGCGCTGACGTCGTGGCAAATATTGGTGTGGTCGTTTCCGGCCTGTTGATTCTTGCGACGGGGTGGCGTTACCCGGACCTCGTCGTCGGCGCGCTGATCGGCCTGTACGTGTGCAAGGAAGCGCTGGAAATCTTGTCCGAGGCGCGAGAAGCCGGTCCGACGCGCGCGGTGCCCAAGGAGCGTTCCTGATGGGCGCGTCTTTGCTGCGCGGCCTGCGGCGGCAGGTTCTTGTGGGCGCCTGGCTCCTGCTGGCGACGGCGTCGGCCGGGGCCGATGTAGGGTCGGTGCCAGCGTCCGTTGCGTCGGAAAAGACGGTACTGACGCTCGACCAGGCGATCGACCGCGTCGTTGCCGTACACCCGGATCTCGCGATCTTCCGCTACACCGAGACGGGTCTGCGGGCGGCGGCCGACACCGCGGCGCAGCGGCCCGCGTTGACCGTCGGCGCGACGCTGGAGAACGCGTTCGGAACCGGCGCCGCCTCGGGCGTCCACGGTGCCGAGTTCACGCTGACGCTCGCGTCCGTGCTCGAACGGGGCGGCAAGCGTGCGGCACGCCAGGCGCTGGCTACCAGCCGCATCGACGCGCTGGCGCTGACACGGGAAGCCAAGCGCCTGGATCTTCTGGCCGAGGTGGCGCGGCGGTACCTCGATGTCGTCGCGGCGCAGGCGCAGGTCGCCATCGGCGATGCCGACGTCGCCCAGCGTGCGCGCACCGTTACGGCCGCGGCGCAGCGCCTGAAAGCCGGTGCCTCACCGGAGTCGGCGCGACTCACCGCTGAGGCGTTGCAAGCACGCGCCGAGCTGGAACGGGATCGCGCCCGCGCGAATGTCGCCGCGGCGCGCCGTCGCCTGGTGCTGCTCTGGGGCGAGCGCGAGGACAGCTTGATCGACGTCACCGGGGATCCGCGCGCGCTGCCGGCGTTGCCCGCATTCGCCGCGATCGCCACGCAACTGGAGCGCACGCCGGAACTGCAGCGCTTCGCCGACGAGACCCGTATCCGCGAGGCACGACTCCAGTTGGCGCGCAGCGCACGCACACCGGATCTGGAATGGCAGGTGGGTGTCCGTCGTCTGCAGGACGGTGCCGACTGGGGGCTGGTCGGCAGCGTGTCGATGCCGCTCGGTAGCGCGCGGCGCGCCGAACCGGACATTCGCGCGGCCACCGCTGAACGCGAAGCGCTCGCCCTAGAGCGCGAATCGAGCGAGCTGACGCTGTACGCCACGCTCGCCCAGGCCTACGGCCAGTTCGCCGCGAGCAAGGCCGAGGTCGAGCGCAGCCGCGATGATCTGCTGCCGCGCCTGCAGCGAGCGGAAGCGGCGGCCGAGCGCGCCTACCGCGCCGGCGCCTTGAGCTACCTGGAATGGGCGCAGGTGCAAAGCGAGACCACCGCGGCCCGCCAGCAGCAGCTCAGCGCCGCGATCGACGCACAGCGCGCCCTGATCGAAATCCAACGCCTCACCGGCGAACCCCTGACCGCCGATCCCGACAAGGAAGCGACACCATGATGGTCCGTCATCGATTCGGCCTCGCGGCCGCGGCCCTCCTCACCGGCCTGGCCGGCTGCCAGCGCGAGGCACCCAGCGTCGCTGCGCCGGCGGCGACCGCCGAAGCACACGGCGAGCACGAGGAGCACGAGGAGCACGGTGAAGCCACACGCACGCACATCGCGGCGGCCATGGCGCAGTCCTCCGGTATCCGCACCGCGCCGGCCGGCGCCGGCGTGATTCATGACGAGCATGCCGTACAAGGATTGCTGGTACCGATCGAAGGGCGCTACGCGCGCGTCGTGGCCCGCTTTCCGGGGCCGGTGCGCGCCGTGCGCGCCGGTATCGGCGAAACGGTGAAGGCGGGCCAGACGCTGGCGGTCGTTGAGAGCAACGTCAGCCTTTCGGAGTATGCGGTGACGGCCCCGATTGCCGGCACGGTGCTGGCGCGCAACGTCACGGTCGGGGATCTCGCCAGCGACAGGCCGCTCTTTGAGGTCGCCGATCTCTCCGCACTCTGGGTCGACGTGCACCTCTTCGGCGCCGACGCCCAGCACATCCGCCCGGGCCATACGGTGACCGTGGCGCGGCTCGCCGACGGCGCGACCGTGACGACCACGCTCGACCGGATTCTTCCCGGTACGGCAACGGCGAGCCAAAGCACGATCGCGCGCGCCACCTTGCGCAACACCGATGGCGACTGGCGGCCCGGCGCGGCCGTCCGCGCGCGCGTCAGCGTCGGCGAGTCGCCGGTGGAACTCCTCGTGCCCTTGAGTGCGATCCAACCGCTCGGCGGCCGCGACGTCGTCTTCGTCCAGGAGGGTGAGGACTACGAGGCCCGCCCGGTCAAGCTCGGCCGGCGTGATGCCCAGCACGTCGAAGTGCTGGATGGCATCGAGGCCGGTGACGCCGTGGTGATCGAGCAGAGTTTCCTGATCAAGGCCGACATCGAAAAGTCGAGTGTCGAACATGACGACTAGCCCGACGTCGTTTCTCGAACGCATCGTCCGGTTCGCGATCACCCATCGCTGGCTGATGCTGTTGCTCACCCTGGGCATTGGTGCGCTCGGCGCGTGGAGCTTCACGCGCTTGCCGATCGACGCGACGCCGGACATCACCAACGTCCAGGTGCAGATCAATACGCCGGCGCCGGGCTACTCGGCGCTCGAGGCCGAACAGCGCGTGACGTTTCCCATCGAGACGGCACTCGCGGGCCTCGCGCACCTGGAGTCGACGCGTTCGTTGTCCAAGTACGGCCTATCGCAGGTCACGGCCGTGTTCGAAGACGGCACCGACATCTACTTCGCGCGGCAACAGGTCGGTGAGCGGATCCAGCAGGTGCGCTCGCGACTGCCGGCGGCTCTGGATCCGGATTTGGGACCGGTCGCGACGGGCCTGGGTGAGATCTTCATGTACTCGGTCGAGGCCGCCCCCGACGCGCGCAAGCCCGACGGCACGCCGTGGAGCGCGATGGACCTGCGCACGCTGCAGGATTGGGTCGTGCGTCCGCAGCTGCGCACGGTACGCGGCGTCACCGACGTGAACACGATCGGTGGCTATGAGCGACAAATCCACATCACGCCAGACCCGACCAAGCTCACCACCTACGGCATCGCACTACGTGACGTCGTCGAGGCGATCGCCAAGAACAACGAAAACCTCGGTGCCGGCTACATCGAACGCCACGGCGGTCAGTACCTGGTGCGCGTGCCCGGGCAGATCGCCGATCTCGATGCGCTGCGCGACATCGTGCTGGACCGGCGCGATGGCGTGCCGATCCGCATCCGTGACGTGGCCGACGTCGGCGAAGGCCAGGAGCTGCGCACCGGTGCGGCCACCGAGAACGGCCGTGAGGTCGTGCTCGGCACGACGTTCATGCTGATCGGCGAGAACAGCCGCGCGGTGTCCCAGCGCACGGCGCAGGCCTTGGCGCAGGTACAAAAGAGCCTGCCGGAAGGCGTCACCGCCAAGACCGTCTACGACCGGACCGCGCTGGTGGATCGCACGATCGCCACCGTGGCGAAGAATCTCATTGAAGGCGCGCTCCTCGTTATCGTCGTGTTGTTCCTGTTGCTCGGCAACGTGCGTGCGGCGCTGATCACGGCCGCCGTCATTCCGCTGGCGATGCTGATGACCCTGACCGGCATGGTGCGCGGCGGTGTGTCGGGCAACCTCATGAGCTTGGGCGCGCTCGATTTCGGCCTCATCGTCGACGGCGCCGTGATCATCATCGAGAACTGCCTGCGCCGCTTCGGTGAAGCCCAGCAGCGCCTGGGCCGCGTGCTCAACCGCGAAGAACGCTTCGAGGTCACCGCACAGGCGACGACCGAGGTCATCCGGCCGAGCCTCTTCGGCGTCGGCATCATCACGGCGGTGTACGTACCGATCTTTGCGCTCTCGGGTGTCGAAGGAAAGATGTTCCACCCGATGGCGATCACTGTCGTGCTCGCGCTGGGCAGCGCGATGGCGCTCTCGCTGACGTTCATTCCGGCGGTCGTGGCACTCTCGCTCGGCGGGCGTGTGGCCGACCACGAGAATGCCATCTTGCGCGCCGCACGCCGGGTCTACGAACCCGTGCTGCGAACGGTGCTACGCGCACCGGTGCTGACCGTCGCGGCGGCTACGCTCCTGGTCGTTGTCACCGGCTTTGCCGCGCAGCGTCTCGGGACTGAGTTCATCCCAAGCCTCGACGAAGGTGACGTGCTGGTCCAGCCGCTGCGCACGCCCGGAACCAGCCTCACACAATCCTTGGCGATGCAGATCCAGCTCGAGAAGCGCCTGCAGCAGGTACCCGAAGTCGCCGGCGTGTTCAGCAAGATCGGCACAGCCGAAATCGCAAGTGATCCCATGCCGCCGTCGATCGCAGACACCTACGTCATGCTGAAGCCGCGCGAGCAGTGGCCAAACCCGCGCAAACCCAAGGCCGAGCTGGTGGAAGAGATCGAGCACGCAGCGAAGGAGCTGCCCGGCAGCAACTACGAACTCACCCAACCGATCCAGATGCGCACGAACGAACTGATCTCCGGCGTGCGTGCCGATGTCGCGATCAAGGTCTATGGCGATGACTTGGACACCTTGGCGGCGGTCGCCGGCAAGATCGAAGCGGTGACAAAGAAGATCCCCGGCGCGGCGGACGTGAAGCGCGAGCCGATCACGGGATTGCCGATGCTGACGATCGTGCCGGATCGCGCAGCGCTCGCGCGCTTCGGACTCAACGCCAGCGACGTGCAGGCGGTGGTCGGCACCGCGATCGGCGGCACGGTGGCCGGTCAGCTGTTCGAGGGTGATCGCCGCTTCGACCTGGTCGTGCGGCTGCCCGAGGCCTTGCGGCAGGATGCAGCGGCACTGGGCGACTTGCCGGTGCCCATGCCGGTGCACGGCAACGCCGATGAATCCAGCCGGCTCGCCGATTGGCAGGCCGGCGCGCCCGCGTACATCCCGCTGCGCGAGGTCGCGCGGATCGAGGACCAAATCGGCCCGAACCAGATCAACCGCGAGAACGGCAAGCGCCGCGTCGTCGTCACCGCCAACGTGCGCGGCCGCGACCTCGGCGGCTTCATCGCCGACCTGCAACAACGCATCGACGCGGAGGTGAAGGTGCCGGCGGGCTACTGGATCGGCTACGGCGGCACGTTCGAACAACTGCAGTCGGCGAGCCAGCGCTTGTCGATCGTCGTGCCCGTCACATTACTCGTGATCTTCGGCCTGCTGTTCATGGTGTTCGGCTCGGCGCGCGATGCGTTCGTGGTCTTCAGCGGCGTACCGCTGGCGTTGACCGGCGGCGTGTTCGCGCTGTTGCTGCGCGGGATCCCGTTCTCGATTTCCGCCGGCGTTGGCTTCATCGCCTTGTCGGGCGTTGCCGTCTTGAACGGCCTGGTCATGATCGCGTTCATCCGGAAACTGCGCGATGAAGGGGATCGGCTGGAGGATGCGATCTTCGACGGCGCGCTCGGGCGCTTGCGCCCCGTCCTGATGACCGCACTAGTCGCGTCGCTGGGTTTCGTGCCGATGGCGTTCAATGTCGGCGCCGGCGCCGAGGTGCAGCGTCCGTTGGCCACGGTCGTCATCGGTGGCATCGTCTCGTCGACCTTGCTGACGCTGCTGGTGCTGCCCGCGCTATATCGCCTCGTCCATGCGACACGCAACCGCCGCAGCACCGCCGCGGCGATGGCGACGTGAGGCACGCAACATTGCGGCGGGCCGAGTTAGCCGGCGTCGCGCATGCTCGATGAATTCTCCCTATCACTGGAAACTGCCTGTGTCTTGGTTATCACGTGGGATAATGGGTGCGTTGTGCGCGCTGCTGGTCGTACTGCCGCTGCACGCCGCAACGACGCCGGCCGTGGAGGCGGACGTGCGTCAGGTCTGGCAATTACTGGACTATGTGGGCGTGGACTACGGTAGTGCGGTGGCCAACCACGCCGTCGTGAGTGCGACCGAGTACCAGGAGATACAGGAGTTCGTGGCGACGGCCCGAACGCGCCTGGCGTCGCTCCCCGCGAGCAACGAGCGCGACACGCACCTGGCACAAGCCGACCAGCTGGTCGGCGCGGTCGCGGCGAAGGCCGATGCCGCCGAGGTAGCGCGCCTGGCACACGGATTGGCCGACGCATTGCTGGCCACCTACGGCATCGCGGTGGCGCCTCGCGCCGTGCCGGATCTGTCGCGCGCCCAGACGCTGTACGTCAGCCAATGCAGCAGTTGCCACGGGCTGACCGGCCACGCGGACGGACCCGCCGCCGCGGCGCTCTCGCCACCGCCCGTGGCCTTTGCCGATGCGGCCCGCGCGCGTGAGCGCAGCACATTCGCCCTGTACCAGGTCATCAGCCAGGGCGTGGCCGGAACGGCCATGCCGGCCTTTACGACGCTCTCTGACGAGGAACGCTGGGCGCTGGCGTTTCGCGTCGGAACGCTGGCGTATCCGCCCACACTGCAACGCGACGGCGAGCAGTTGTGGCAGGCAACCCCGGCGCTGCGCGAGCGCTTCCCGAACCTGGATGCGGTGACGCGCATCACCGAGGCCGAACTCAGCGCGAGTCTGGGCGAGCAACCGGCGCGTGCGGCGCTGGCTTATCTGCGCGCGCACCCGGAGGCTGTCACGGCAAGCCGTACGACGGCCGCAAGCCTCGTGCTCGCGCGGCAGCGGTTGAAGGAAAGCCAAACCGCATACACCGCCGGCGATCCGGCGCGTGCCACCGCGCTGGCCTTGTCCGCCTACCTGGACGGTTTCGAGCCGGTGGAACCGTCGCTGGCGCTGCACGATCGTGCGCTATTGGATCGCGTCGAACACGCCATGGGCGAATACCGTGCCCGCATCGCGCGCGGCGCTCCCGTCGCTGACATTGCGGCGCAAGCCGACGTGCTGCGCACGCTGATCGACAGTGCGGACACCGCACTTAGCACCTCGAGTGCCGATGCGACGACCGCCTTCCTCGGCAGCCTGACCATTCTGCTGCGTGAGGGACTGGAGGCGTTGCTGATCGTGATTGCGATGATCGCGTTTCTGCGCAAAGCCGAACGGACCGACGTCCTGCGGTATGTCCATGCGGGTTGGATGGGCGCGTTGCTGGCCGGTCTGCTCACCTGGGGTATCGCCACCTATGTGGTCAGCGTCAGTGGTGCCGGGCGCGAGGTGACGGAAGGCATCTCCTCGTTGTTCGCCGCGGCCGTCTTGTTGGGCGTTGGGATCTGGATGCACCAGAAGAGTCTTGCCGGTCGCTGGCAGCAGTACGTGCGCGAGAAACTGTCGGCCGCCCTGACACGGCGCTCCGCCTGGTTCCTGTTCGCGCTCGCGTTCATTTCGGTGTATCGCGAGGTGTTCGAGACGATCCTGTTCTACATCGCGTTGTGGAACGAGAACAACGGCCTCGCGCTGCTGGCCGGTCTCGTGACTGGTGTCGTTCTGCTGGGTGTCATCGCGGTCGTCCTGCTTCGCTACAGCAAGCGCCTGCCCATCGCGCAGTTCTTTAGCTGGAGTTCGTTGTTGATTGCCGTCCTCGCCGTGGTGCTCGCCGGCAAGGGAGTCGCCGCGCTGCAGGAGGCCGGATGGGTTGCGGTGCAGCCGATCGATGGTCCCCGTTTGGCGCTACTGGGCATTTATCCCTCGCTCCAGCCAGTGCTCGCGCAACTGGCGGTCCTGATCGTTGCGGTCCTTGGATTCGTGGTGAACCGGCGCAGTGGCAAACCAACAACCGCGGATCGCCGCTAGGCGATCATGCGGAGCGCTTCAGCGCGACGAAGAGCCTTCTTACTCGTCGCGCCGAAGCGCCACCTGGCAGTCGGTAGGGTCGATCCGCACGCGGTCACCGCGCTGCACGGTCAGGCCGTCCGGCAGCACGACGGTATGCAGGCGTCGGTAGCGCCCGTGCGGAACACCCACGATGACCCAGCGCCGGGCGGCACGTTCCTGCGGCGTCAGCAACGCGGCACAGCGGTGCTCGGAAGGGTCCACGATGGCCGTGCCATCAATGACCGCGTTGACCCAACCCAGACGTTCCGTCGTGGGCGGTGTCACGGCATGAACGCACCCCGTGAGCACGACGACACTCAGCATGAGAAGCCACCGCGCACGGCCGGCTGCTACGCCCGTCCACGGTGCGCTGGGCCCGGTTCCGACATGGCTCATCGGGATGCTCCATCGTTCGCCGGCGGCCAGCCTAGGGGCTGTAGCCGCTACGGAGTCAAGCCCGCCCGATGGTCTTCCGCAGCCTGAGGTGCCGGCGCCGCGCTGATCGCAGCGTCAGGCCGTGCGCGGTCGTAGCGACGCGGCTTGCCGTCAAGTCGCTCGGCCTGCACGCAGGGCGGCGCGCCGACCGCGACCACGCGCGCATGCCCCACGGGGTGATAGCGCGGACTTGCCGGCGTGCCTTTCGAGAACGGGATCCACTCGCGCTCGAGCGAAAGCGTGTCGCCGACCGCCGGCACCGGCGCATGCCGAAAGCACAGCGTCAGCGTGTCACCGTCGATCGCCGTGATCGAACCGTCACCGGAGTGAGCCGAGGATTCCGCCTGCGCAGACCCGGTCGCGACTAGCAAACCGAGCACCAGACCGATGACGAACGAGAGCGTTGAACGATTCATGGGAAATTCTCCTGTGTTGGGAACGACGCACTCGCGCGCCGAGCGCGCGAGCGCCGTCACGCCGGCGTCGCCGGTACGTGGGAAGAAGCAGAGCAATCGAGACCGGGCGAAGCGCGCAGCGAACGCTCGCGCAGCAGCCGAAAGACGACTGGGATGACGAGCATCGACAGCAGCGGCGCGGTGATCATTCCGCCGACCATGGGCGCGGCGATGCGCTGCATGATTTCCGAGCCCGTGCCGGTGCCGATGAGAATCGGCAGCAGGCCGGCCAGGATCACCGCCACGGTCATCGCTTTCGGGCGCACGCGCTGCACGGCGCCTTCGCGGATCGCCTCGAGCAAGGTATCCGGCGTCGCCGGCTCGCCGGCGGCTAGACGCCGTTCCCACGCATGCTTCAGGTACAACAGCATGATCACGCCGAACTCGGCCGACACGCCCGCGAGCGCGATGAAGCCGACCGCGGTCGCGATCGAGAACGCGTGCCCGAGCGTATACATCAGCCAGAACCCACCAATCAGCGCGAACGGCACGCTGGCCAGGATCAGCACCGCCTCGTCGACGCGCCCGAACGTCACGTACAGCAGCACGAAGATGATCAGCAGCGTCGCCGGAATCACGACGCGCAGCTTGGCCATCGCGTGCTCGAAGTACTCGAACTGGCCCGACCAGGTGATCGACGTGCCGGCCGGCAACACGACGTCGCGCGCGACACGCTCACGCAGGTCGTGCACGACCGAGGCCAGGTCACGGCCGCGCGCGTCCACATAGATCCAGCCGGACAAGCGTGCATTCTCGCTCTTGATCATCGGCGGGCCGTCGCTGATCTCAATGCGCGAGACGCCGCCCAGCGTGATCT
>NZ_JAVTWC010000142.1:0-3757 GCF_032229445.1 Tahibacter sp. | reverse complement strand
TGGTACGCAACGCACGGATTCGAGCGCATCCAGGGCGACCCGGTTGTGGTCATGCTCCGCAAGCCGCAACATCCGCTGATCAAACACTGAGGCAGCATGAAGCAGAAAAGCAAAGCCGACGACGACATCATCGCCGAGGCCAACGCTCGGTACGCCCGCTGCTTGGCGTTCGAGGCGGACAATCTCAAGGAGGCGCGAGACGATTTTCAGAAGCTGGCGGGCAATCACTGGCCCGCAGACGCTGCGCAGCAGCGCGCAATCGAGCGCCGTCCGTGCATCACGATCAACAAGCTGCCCGCGTTTTTGCACACGGTAACGAACGACCAGCGACAGAACAAGCTCGGCATCAAGGTTCATCCGGTCGATGATGGCGCGGACATCAAGACGGCCGACGTGCTGCAGGGGTTGATTCGGCACGTCGAGTATGAGAGTGGCGCGGATGCCTGCTACGACACGGCTGGATTTCATGCGGCCGCCTGCGGTTTCGGGTATTTCCGTATTCGCACGGAGTACGACCGAGAAGATTCGTTTGACCAGGTGCCGCGGTTCGAGCGGTTCCGGTCTCCGTTCTCGGTGCATCCAGACCCAGACGCAAAAGAGCCTGACGGCAGCGACCAGGAATTCTGCTTTGTGGACGGCACGATCGCGCGATCCGAAGTCAAGCGCGACCATCCCGGCGCGTCGGCGGCAGTCTCGAACGAGAGCGACGGCACGGACGACGTAATGCTGCTCTGCTCGGAGTATTACCGGATCGAGCAGTCGCCGGCCGCGCTGGTGCGCCTGAGCAATGGCGAAACGGGCTGGAAAGATGACCTGATCGAACTGCCGTTCGGCGTCACGATTGTCGATGAGCGCAAGAGCAGGCGCCGAAAAGTCATGTGGTACAAGCTCTCGTCGTCTGAGTCTGTCGAGCGCGGCGCGGTCGGCATGCCAGGCAGCTCAACGACGTTCACGGATGTGCTTGAGCGCGCCGAGATTCCCTGCCGATGGATCCCGGTTTTCCCGGTCTATGGCGAGGAACTGGAGATCGACTCGAAAGTCGTTCGCTCCGGGCTGATTCGGCACGCCAAAGGCCCGTCAGTGATGTACGACTACTGGATGACCGCGGCGACAGAGGAAGTCACGCTGCGCCCCAAAACGCCATTCATCGGCGCCGAGGGACAGTTCGAGGGTCACGAGAAGAAATGGCGCGCGGCGAATGTGCAGACGTTCGCGTATCTGGAATACAAGCCGCGCACGATTGGAGGTAGTCTCGCGCCTCCTCCGCAGCGACAGCCGATGGCCGACATCCCGTCTGGCGTGCTGCAGATGGCGATGCACGCCGCGGACGAAATCAAATCAACAACCGGCATTTTCGATTCGTCTCTCGGCGCCCGCGGTACGGCCACAAGCGGCATTCAGGAGCGCGAGCAAAAGCGCCAGGGCAACGTCGCAAACTTCCACTTCTCGGACAACCTGACGCGCGCGGTGCGCCATGCAGGGCGCTGCCTCGTGGACATGATCCCGCGGATTTACGACACGGAGCGCGTCGTCCGCATTCTCGGCGATGACGAGAAGGTTTCGCATACGACGATCAATCAACCGCTCGAACGTCCGGAGATTGATGAGAAGACCGGCGCGATTCGCACGGTGCTGAACGATCTGACGGTCGGCAAATACGACGTGACCGTATCCGCAGGCGCCAGCTACTCGACACGCAGGCAGGAAGCCTCTGATGCGATGGTTTCGTTTGGCCAGTCCTGGCCGAAGCTCATGGACGTTGCCGGCGACAAGGTTGTCACGGCGATGGACTGGCCAGGTGCCGACGAAATCGCGGAGCGCATCAAGCGCACGATTCCGCCCGAATTGCTCGGCGACGAAGACGGCGAGGACGGCGAACAGTCGCCGCAGATTCCGCCGCAAGTGCTGCAGATCGTCCAGCAGGCACAGCAGCATATCCAACAGCTCGAAGCCGAATTGCAGGACGCCAAGACCGGCATCGAGAAGGCGCGCATCAGCGCCGAGTCGTCCGAGCGAGTCGCACAGATCAACGCCAACGGCCGGCAGGACGTGGAAGAGCTGAAAGGCTGGATTTCGATGCTCATGCAGAGCATGCAACCGCCGCCAGCGCTCAACGCCGCGGCGATGCAGACCCAAGAACAGCAGCAAGAACCAATCGCGCAGGGGCCGGGCCAGCCTCCTGAATTCGCGCCCGGCCAGCAGTTTTGATCGTGGAGCCATCCATGCAGGAAGCACAAGAGCAGCAAACATCGTCGCCGGCAGACGCAAGCAGTGAAGCGCCGGAAACCGTAACCGAGGAACTACAGCAGTCCGAGCAGCAGGAAGCCGCAGAGAAGCCCGAAGAGGGCGACGAAGGCGACGACCAAGGCGGCGAGGAAAAGCCGCAGGAGAAGCCAAAGCGCAGCGCTCGTGAGCGTATCAACGAGTTGACGAAGCGGGCGCACGAGGCAGAGCGAGAGGCGCAGCGCTGGCGCGAAGCCGCCGAGAGAAAGACGGCTGATCCCTCCGAGAAGCCAAACCCTGACAAATTCGGTTCGTATGACGAGTACGTCGAGGCGTTGGCGGACTGGAAAGCGGATCAGCGAGTCGCCGAGTCGTTCAAGAGGCGTGATGCCGAGCGGTCGCAGGCGGCAGAGGCGCGGGCGGCAGAAGCCAAGGCGCAAGCCTGGGCAGAGCGGCAGAGCGAATTCCGCGAAGCCACGCCGGACTATGACGCAGTTGTAGGAAAGTCGGCTGTGCAAATTGCGCCGCACGTCGTCGACACGCTGCTCGACAGCGAATCGGGGCCGGAGCTTGCTTATCACCTCGCCAAACGCCCGGAAACGGTCAAGCGCATCAATGCACTGTCTCCGCTCTCGGCAGCGCGAGAACTCGGACGGATCGAGGCGACGCTATCGAATCCGGCCGCGCCACAAATCAAACCGGCCAGCAAAGCGCCTGCGCCGATTACGCCAGTCCGATCGTCCGCGCCTGCGGCAGTCGATCTGGCCTCTGCAAACATGGACCAGTACATCGCCGCGCGTCGCAAACAAGGCGCGACATTCAGGCGGCGGTAATCCACATCATCACGGAGCAATAAAACATGAGTAATACACTGCTGACCAGCAGCATTCTGGCCAAGGAGACCCTGGCCGTCATTGAAAATAACTGTGCGTTCGGCGGCATGGTCAATCGCGACTACGAAACCGTACATAGCGCGTCGATGCGGGACGGCTACGAGCCTGGAGCGACGATCAACATCCGCAAGCCGTCGCGCTATACGTATCGGTCCGGGCGCGTCTCTGTGCCGCAGGCATCCGTCGACAACTCTGTTCCGCTGACGCTTTCGCAGGGCGGCGCGGATTTGAACTTCAACCTGTTCGAGCGCTCGCTGCAGATCACCGATCGGCGCATCCAGAAGAAGATCAACGCGGCGGCGGCTACGATCGTCAACGAGATCGACCGCGTTGGCCTGCTGCTCGCCAAGACGGCGGTCTACAACTGCCTGAACCCGACCGGCGCGCTGCCGACGACGCAAGCGCTGTCGCTGGCGGCCATCACCGGCATCAATCAGCGCCTCGACGAAATGGGCGCGCCTCGCGACAACATGCGCGGCCTGATCATGAACCCGGCCATGAACGCGGCGACGGTTGGTGGTTTCGCCGGGCTGTTCAACGGCCAGGCAAAGCTCGGGCGGCAGTTCGACTCGGGGCTGATGGTCGATAGCCTGGGCCTGTCGTATGCGATGGACCAGAATGTCGCGGTGCATACCAACGGC
>NZ_JAVTWC010000141.1:1831-22869 GCF_032229445.1 Tahibacter sp. | reverse complement strand
CGTCAAGAACCGAAGGTTCTGGCTGCCTTGAACGCCCAACGGGCCGGAGGGTTGGCTGAGGATGGTGCTGATTTTGCTCCGTCGGCAAAGCCAGTTTTTTGCTGCGGGGTATACAGCGTTTCACGCGCATCCCCTCGATCAGGCAAACACCATCCCCACCCAAACCCTCCCCTTGAAGGGGAGGGTTTTTTACGGCTTTCGTGGATTTGATGAGCATCCCGACAGACGCGCAAAGCCCGTCCAGATGAGGCGGTTCGAATGCAAAGCCGCGCGATGCCGTTTGCATACTGCGCGGCCGCCGTGGCGATCTGATACCCGATCACCCCGCTTGACCGGCGCCTACGCGCAACGCATCGGTTACGCCGTCATCCGCCCGCCGGCACCAGCCGCAACTGATGGGCCGCGACACCCGGCAGCAGCGGCGTCGGCTTGCCATCGACCCAGTCGGCGTGTCCTGCGCCGTGAAACGGTGACAGCGGATGGCCGCTCTGGCCGCCGGGCATGTTGAGATAGCTCTGGTCCTCGTGGCCCGGCGAGATCGCAAAGCGTTCCGAGGCACCGAAATCCAGGCGCTGCACGCGCGGCATGTTGTGGTCGCCGCTGAGCGTATCGGCCGGCATGTCGAGCCAGCGGCCGAGAAAACCCGGCAGCGCGCGCGATAGCGGGTGGCGGATGCGTGCCGGATTGCGCGCGCCCCAGCCGACCAGCGTGCTGTTGCCGGCAGTGTCCTTGAGCGCGGCGCGCGCGGCCGCGAGCAGCAACGCATTCCAGTCGGCGTAGCGCGGATCGAGCAGGTGTAGCGGTCTTTCCTGCAGCAGGCTCCAGACCGGTGCCTCGTAACCCTGCGCCGAGGGCAGTTCGAAGTCGGTGTGGCGTGCCTTGGCCAGCGCTTCGAACGGTGCCAGCGTCGCGGCGATGGCGCGCTGGCGGAATTCGCGCACGACGCTGTAGTCGACGGCACCCGTGCCGGCGTGGCCGCTCCAGCCCGCGCTGATGCGCTTGAGTTCGGCGAGATCCGCCTCGGTGTTGCCGGCCAGCGTCGCGGCAAGCAACTGCTGCCAGCGTTGCAGGAACACGGCGCGGTCGTCGAGCTGTATCGCGAGCAGGTCTTCGGGCGCGAAGCGCGCTTTTGCGCGCAGGCCGTCGCGGATCTGCTGCTGGCGTGCACCGAGGTCATAGCCGCCGTCGCCCTGCAGCGCGAGCCAGTCGCCGTCCACGGTGCGCGCGTTCGCGCTCCACAGGCGCGCATCCGGCGGATCGAGCAGGCGCGGAAAGTCGGCTGTCTCGACCCAGCCCTGCCAGCCGCGGCCGGGTTCGCTCCAGCTGGCCGGCAGGCTCGCGTCGATGCCGGCACGCCGCGGCAGGCCGTTGCCGGTCAAAGTCCAGCCGATATGGCCGGCGCTGTCGCCGACGACGAAGTTCTGCACCGGCATGCCGATGCCGGGTGCAATGGCGAGCGCCGCCTCGGCGCTGCGCACGGTTTCCAGTTTCAACAAATCCAGGTTGATCACGCGCGGCCGATGCGCGGTCCAGGCCAGCGCCAGCGGCGTGCCGTCGACGTCGCGGGCCATCAGCGGCCCCCAGCGCGTCTCGTCGACGAGCAGGGTTTCCTGCGGCTTGCCGTCGACCTCGATGACCTCGGCGTGACGGACCAGATTGTCCCAGCCTTCGGGTGTGCGGTAGCGCGTCGGATCGGCCGGGTCGAGTTCGACGCGTACCCAGTCGAGCCAGTCGCCGTAGCTGTTGGTATAGCCCCAGGCAACGTGGCCGTTCGAACCGGCGAGCAGGGCCGGCGCGCCGGGCAGGGTCAGGCCGTTGAGGTCGATCGTGCGTGCCGGGTCGGCGGGATCCGGATAGCGCAGCCGCGCGCGGAACCAGATGTTGGGCACGCGCAAGCCGAGGTGCATGTCATCGGCGACGAGGGCGGCCCCGTTGTGCGTCAGCGCGCCGCCGACGGCGAAGTTGTTGCTGCCGGCGCGCAGGCCCAGGTCCTCGGCCGCGAGCGTGGCGAATGGGGCGTAGTCCTGCGGCAACGCGGCGCCGCGGCGCAGGTCGAACACGTCGCTCGGGGGGATAGCGACTGGCGCCAGCGCCTCGCCGCGCAGCGGCGCGTCCCAGCTCGACCCGGGCTGCACGAGAAACCGGAACAGCGGCTCGGGCACGCTGTCCTTGAGGCGCGCGAGATTGAGTTCGCGCTTGTTCGTGCCGTCGCCGTTCAGGTCGAAGAACATGGCGTAGATGACGAGCGGTGTGTCCTCGCTGGTCCAGGCGCGCGGTGCCTGGCGCAGCAGCAGGTATTCCCAGGGACGCACGTTCAGCGCGGCAAGGCCGTAGTTGACGCCGTCGCGGTACGCATCCAGCAGCGCCTTCTGCTCCGGCGGCAGATTCGCGATCGCATCGCCTGCGCGGCTGCGGAAGCGGTGTATCCGGTGGCGCCGGTCCAGCGGCAGCGCGACCTCGCCGAACAGCTCGGCCAGTTCGCCCGCAGCGGCGCGGCGCAGCAGATCCATCTGGAAATAGCGCTCCTGCGCGTGCACGTAGCCCAGGCTGTAGGCGAGGTCGCGCCGGTTCGACGCGACCAGCGTCGCGGTGCCGAGCGTATCGCGCTCGACCAGAACGGGCTGCCCGACGCCGACCGGCTGCTCGCCGTCGAGCCTCGCGAGGCTGCCCCAGAGCAGCACGAACACGGCCGCGACGCTGGCGAACAGCAGGACGAGCAAGTATTTCAGCAGGCGACGCAGCAGGCGCATGACAGGTTCCGGCAATGAGGCAGGCAAGGGGGAGGGCGCGGTTCTGACACACGCACCGCAATTGAACCGCTGAGCAGAATGGGGCGAGCGTTTGCTATCTGGAGCCCTCTCGAGGCCGACGGACCGAACCGGCCAACGGCTTGCGCAGCACGCGTTTGGCGAGGTTGTGGAGATCGGGTGCAGGTCGTAAGGGCGTCATTCCGCACGTGTAAAGGGCGTCCTATTGAGCCGCACGCTGCCGCTGGCGCGACTGCGCCGCGACCAGCGCGTCGTCGGCCATTGCCGGCTCCAGCGCCACGCCGGCGCGGTTGGCGCGCAGCAGTGGCGGGCAGTTCACGAGCAGGGTTTCGATCACGGCCTGCTGCAGCCGCGTGTAATACGGCTGGTGGTGGTAGTGCAGGAACACCGGCACGTCGATGGGCATGAAACCGGGCACGATGCGCACCGGCAGCGACGGGTCGAGCAGGTGTACCGGAACCACTGCGCGGCCCACACCCTCGGCGACCGCGTCGATGAGGCCGTAGATATCGTCGAAATACGCGCGCTCCATGCGCGGCACGGTGGAGCCGGTCTGGCTCAGGAAAAATTTCTCGGTGAAGTTGTCGCGCGGATCGTGGTCGATATAGCAGGCGTCGCGGCCCGTATGCACAGACGATTCGATCAGCACGTCGCGTTCGATGCCGATCTGTACGTTCTCGATCCCGGCGCGTTCGCACTCCGACAGGCTGACGCAGAAATCCACCTTGCCGGCGATCAGCATCTCGTGCAGCGCTTCCACTTCGGCCTTGAACGCGTGGCAGGACAGCTTGGGCGCGCCGCGCAGCAGCTGGGCCAGCGCCGGCAGCACGACGGAGCGCAGCGCCGAGGAAAACGTGACCACGCGGAAGAAGCCGGCGAGCTGGCCGGTACGGTCGCCGACCAGGCTGGCCAGCAGTTCGGTTTCCTGGTGTTCCAGCGCGGCGCCGTAACGCTGCAGCGTACGGCCCGACTCGGTCAGCTCCAGCGAGCCGTACTGGCGGATCAGCAGCGCATGGCCGAGCAGCGATTCCAGGTTCTGGATGCGCTTGGTCAGTGCCGGCTGGGTGATGTGCAGCAGGTCGGCCGCGCGTGAGAAATTCAGCTCGCGCGCCAGCACGAGAAACGATTCCAGCAAGGGCGAGGACAGCGGAAGGCGCATCGGTTTGGCAGTCCTTGCATGAACTCCCGCACACTATAACGTCAGGTTATCGCGGGCTGTACCAGCTTTCATTGGTCGGCGCTCGTGGCCCTGTGTCACTGTACAAATCGGGGCCTGTCAATGGCGAGGGATGCAATGCCTGCTTCGAATCTTGCGCGAGTTCTTCCGTTCGGCCGACGCGATGTCGAGCGACCGGCCACTGCCGGCGGCAGCGAACCGACCGAGGTACTGATCCGGCGCGTTCGATCCGGCGAGGGGGTCGCCCGCGACGCGCTGATGCGCCGCTTCCTGCCGCTGTTGCGCCAATGGGCGCACGGCCGCCTGCCGCGCGCCGCGCGCGACCTGCACGAGACCGAAGACCTCGTGCAACTGGCCCTGATGCGCGCGCTGCGCCAGATCGACCATTTCGAATGCGAAGGCCCGGGCAGCTTCCTCGCCTACCTGCGCCAGATCCTGTTGAACCAGGTGCGCGACGAGGTGCGCCGCCTGATGCGCCGGCCCGAGTCCTCCGAACTCGATACGGAAATGGCCGACAGCGACCTGCCGTCGCCGGTCGAACAACTCGTCGGCCACGAACGCCTGCGCGCCTACGAGACCGCGCTGGCCAGCCTGCCCAAGCGCCAGCAGGGTCTGGTCGTCATGCGCCTGGAGTTCGGCATGAGCTATCCGGAGATCGCGACCGAAGTCGGCGGCACGCCGGATGCGGTCCGCGTGATGGTGGCGCGGGCGCTGGTGCAGTTGGCTACGGCGCTGAAGCCGCACCAGGGGTAGGTGGCTGGGCGCTGGCCGGGTTTGTCTTGTCGCCCTCGGCGATGGCTTCGCGCTGGTTTCAGCGAAGTGCTTTCGATCGCCTGCGGCGCTCGACCTACTCTTTCTTTGCGGTGTGCAAAGAAAGAGTAGGCAGAAAGAAACACACCCCAGAAGCCGCGGTCTACGGGCATCCTGCCCTTCGACTGCGCGAGGCATTCCGGGGGTTCGTCGACGGCACATCCTGTGCCGACGCCGAACTCGCGCACATCCCTGTGCGCGACCCGCGCGATGCGCGGGCTGATCCCTCCATGCCTCGCCGCGGCTTATGGGGCCCCGGGGTGAAGCGGCGCGCATCCATGCGCGCAGAAGCAACGGCCGAAGCAAGATCACGGGCAACGGCAACGGCAACGGCAACGGCGGTGGCAGTGGCAGTGGCAATGGCAATGGCAATGGCGGAGCTGCGGCGATTGCGGAGGACCGCGTCGGCAACGGATGTTGCGCAGCAGCCATGATGCCGCGACGTTTCGCGGATGAGGCGCCGCTCGCGGCAAGGAATGTAGAAAGCGATCCCACCAAATGCGTGACGAGATTCACGAAGCAGACCCCGTACGTGTTCTGATAAGACCCCTGCCGTCGTTGGATGGTGGGTCGCCCGCACAGCACGGGCAGGGGATTTCCATGACGGGCGATAAGCAGGATCTCGAAAAGATCGCGGCCGGCATTGCCGACGACGCGGCGCTGGACTGGCGCCTGCTGGCGAAGCTTGATCCCGGCGCGGCGGAAGCGGGCGACGGGCTGCGCGAGCTGTCGCAGCTGGCGCAGGTATTCCGCGGTCTGCAACTCAAGCCGGAGCGCTCGGCGCCGGATCCGGTGCAGTTCCGGTTTGCGGGGCTCGATGTGCTGCAGCAGCTCGGCCGCGGCGCCCAGGGCGAAGTCTGGCGCGCGTACGACCCGATGCTCGACCAGGAGGTCGCGCTGAAGCTGCGCCATGTGGATTCGGACACCCTGTCGCACCATTTCCTCGCCGAAGGCCGCCGCCTGGCCAAGCTGCGCCATCCGAACATCGTCAGCGTCTACGGCGCGGCGGCGCAGGACGGTCGCGTCGGGCTGTGGACCGAGCTGGTGCGCGGGCGCAGCCTGGCCGAAGTGCTGCAGGCCGACGGCGAGTTCAGCGCGGTCGATGCGGTGCAGATCGGCATCGAGCTATGCCGGGGACTCGCCGCCGTGCATCGCGTCGGACTGACCCACGGCGACGTCAAGGCCGAGAACGTGCTGCGCGACGTCAGCGGCCGCGTCGTGCTGGCGGATTTCGGTGCGGCGCGGGAATTCGAGCGCTGCGGCGCGTTCGATCCCGTGTCCGGTACGCGCCAGTACCTCGCGCCCGAAGTGCTGGCCGGCGACAGTGCGAGCCCAGCGTCGGACCAGTTCGCCGTGGGCGTGCTGCTGTACCGGCTGCTGACCGGACGCTATCCGTACGCCGCCGACGACCTCGCCGGCCTGCGCCTGCAGCAGGTAGCGGAATCGCGCCGGCCACTGCGCGAATGGCGCCCCGATCTGCCGCGCGCGCTGGCGCGGGCGGTCGAGCGCGCCCTGGCGCCGGATCCGGCGCGGCGCCATGCCGGCGTGCTCGTGCTGCTGGCCGCGCTGGAAGCGTCGTTGCGGCCGTGGCGCATGCAGCCGCTGCATTGGGCCGGGCTGGCGGCGCTGGTCGTGCTGAGTCTCGCGGCCTTGTTCTGGCGCGCCATGCCGGCGCCGCTGTTCAAGCTGGAAAGCGGCTTTTTCCGCGATACCGCGGGCCAGCGCGAACGGCTGGCCGACGGCACGCCGATCGCCGTGGGCGACCGGCTGCGCCTGGAAATCGCGGCGGCGCAGCCGACCTGGATCTACGTGTTCAACGACGACGGCGCGGCCGATCCGGCCGTGCTGTTCCCGCTGCCGGGCATCGCGCCGGCCAATCCGCTGCCGCCCGGCAAGCGTTGGCAGTTGCCGGGTCATGACGGCGTGACCGCGCTGAGCTGGCAGGTCGATCGTGAAGCGGCCAGCGACACCTTCGTCGTGGTCGCGTCGGCAGAGCCCCTGACGAGCGTGGAGGACAGCATCGTGCAGTGGCGCCGTGCGGTCAGTCCGGATGCGGCGCTGGTCGCGCGCGGCGTCGGGCGCCTGGCGCCGGTGACCACGCCGACGGCGACGGGTGGCGCCGGCCTTGCGGCGCTGCTGCAGCGCATCGGTTGCGACGGCGCGACGCCGACGCTGCGCTGTGAACGTTTCGAGTTTCCTCACACGCGCCGGTAGGCGAAGATCCGCACGGTCGCCACGGTGCCGCGTCGAGCGGTGCCGGTGTTGTCGCGCCGAGGCGCTTGCCCCAAGGATCACCGCATGCCGTGCCGCTGGATCGCTGTGCTGTTCGCCGTGTTGCTCACGCCACTGGCGCGGGCCGGCACGCTCGCCGACATGGATGCGTTGATTCCGTCGGAAGGCTATGCCCAGGCCAAGTCGCTCGGCGTCGCCGCGCTGGCCAATGCGCGCGAGCACGATGCGGTGGTGGAACTGCTGTTCAATCTCGTGCTCGAAAGCCCGGCGGATTTCAGCGAAGCGGAGTGGACCGCGTGGCGCGACGAACTGCAGCGTCGTCGCGCTGCGGACGATGCGAATGCGCGTTCGCTCGCGACGCTCGCGATGTGGCGCGCGCAGCAGGCGTTCGCGGCGCACGAGCGCGACGCGGCCACGGCCGGCGTCGACGAAGCACTGCGGCGCCTGCGCGAGGGCACCGGGCGTATCGCGCTGGCCGAGCACGTCTATGTCCTCACGCTCGCCGCGCAAATCCGCGGCCTGCACGGCGACTATGCCCAGGGCGCGAAGCTCGCCGCCGAGGCCGTCGCGCTGCCGTCGCCGCGCAGCATGCTCGAGCGTGTGCGCCGCCTGCGCGCGCTGTATTTCAACGCGCTGTTCGAGGACCGGCTCGGCCACTACGACACGGCCCTCGCGCTCGCGCGAAAAGGCATTGCCGAATCCGAACAGCTCGGCGTGCCGGACAATGCCTTCCGCCGGCGCCTGGTCGGCGCGCTCAGCGAGAGCCTGATCTCGCGCGGCGACTTCACGGCGGTGCGTGACCTCATGCGGCCCGAGCTCGAACGCCTGCGCAGCCTGCCCGAGCCGCCCCGGCGCGAGCTGGCGATGGCGCTGGGACATCTCGCCGAAGCCGAGCGCCAGCTCGGCAATCGCGAAGGGGCGCTCGCGCTGTGGCGCGAATCGGCCCAGGCCGCCGCTGGCGACCCGGCGGTCGTGGCCTCGGGCAGCTACGCGGCGATCCTCGGCAACCTCGGCATGCTGGCCTACGAGCTGCAGCGCTACGAGGAGGCCGACGAGGCGATGAGCCAGAACCTGGGCCTGCTCGAGAAACGCTTCGGCGGCGACAGCGCGCGCGTAGTGCCGCCGCTGATCAACGCCGGCGAAATCGCCTACGAGCGCAACCTGCTCGACGAAGCCGAAGCGCGGTTTCGCCGCGCGCTCGCGATCGTCGCCACGCAGCTTGGCCCGGCGCACGTGGAAGGCGCGCCCGCGCTGCGCGGCCTCGCCCGTGTGCTGCTGCGCCGCGGGGACGCGGCCGGCGCGGCACAGATGCTCACGGGCGCCGTCGCGCAGCAGGAAGCCGCCGCCGGCACCGGCCACCCGCAACTGCTCGCCTGGCGCTGCGATCTCGCCGAGGCGCAGGCGCGCAGCGGTGATCGCCCGGGCGCGTTCGACAATGCGCTGCTGGTCGAGCAGCGCCGCAGCCGTCTCGTCGCGAGCGTCGCACCGATGCTCGGCGAAACGCAGGCGCTGGAATTCAAGCGTGGCCTCGCGCGCTGCAGCGAGCGCCTGCTCGCGCTGGCGGCGGAAGGCAACGACGCACAGCAGATCGCCGCCGCCTGGAACGAAATCGCGGCGGCGCGGGGCCTCGCGACGCGTCTGGCCGGGCAGCGCATGGCGCATCTGCGCCGCCATCTCGATGCGCCTGCGCAGCTGCGCTGGGACCGCTGGTCCAAGGCCGCGACCGACTACGCGGATGCCTTGCGCGGCGGTGCCGACGCGGCAACGCTGGCCGGCCTGCGGCGCGAGCTCGACACCGCGGTCGAGGCGCTCGGCGACGGCGCGCCGCTGCAGGCTTTGCAGCGCGCGCCCATCGCGGATCTGCTCGCGCGGCTGCCGCCGCAGACCGGCCTGGTCGCGTTCGCGAGCGGTGCCGGCGTGGCCCAGCCCACGCTCTACGCATTCGTGGCCGAACCCGGCCAGTCGCCACGGCTGCTCGCACTCGGCGACGTCGCGGCGCTGGAGGCGCGCGGCGAGCGCTGGTACCGACTCATGCGCGAGCCTGGCCGCGACGACGAACTGCGCGAAGCCGGCCTCGCCGTGCGCACGCACCTGTTCGACGCGCTCAAGCTCACGCGCCATGACGGCCGCCTGTTCGTCGTCGCCGACGCGGTCGTGCATCGCCTGAATTTCGCCGCGCTGCCGGATGCGGACGGCTATCTGATCGAGCGCGGCCTGCGCCTGCACCTGCTCGAGACCGAGCACGATCTCGCCGTGTCGACGGCAGCACCGCCGCGCGACGGACTGCTGTTGCTCGGCGTGCCGGAACTGGCCCGCAGCGACGCGACCGCGCTCGGCCGCCTGCGCGGCGGCTGTCCCGAACTCGGCAGTGCGTTCGAGCCGCTGCCGGGCGCCGAGCGCGAGATCGACACGCTGGCCGGCGTGTCTCGTGCAGCCGGTATCGAGGACGTGGTTGCGCTCAAGGGCACCGCCGCGACCGCGACGGCACTGCGTCGGGCCGCGCCGCAGTCGAACATTATCCATTTTGCGACACACGCGTTCGAGATCGGCGCGGACTGCGCGCAGCGCAGCGCGACCACGAGCAGCAACACCACGCGCCGCGGCGTCGGCCTGCGCCGCGACGTGCCCGACAGCGCCGCGAGCGCCAGCGCGGTGCTCGCGCGCGAAGCGGGCCTGGTGCTCAGCGGCGAGCGCGGCAGCAACGGCCTGCTGCTCGGCGCCGACGTCAGTACGCTGTCGCTCGACGGCGTCGGCTGGGTCGTGCTGTCGGCCTGCGACACCGGCCTCGGCGCGCGTCTCGACGACGAAGGTGTCTTCGGCCTGCGCCGCGCGTTCCGCCTCGCCGGTGCACGCACCGTGCTCATGAGTCTGTGGCCCGTCGACGACGCGGCCACATCCGCCTGGATGGAAGCGCTGTACCGCGCGCGCCTGGAACGCAAGCGCGACACGGTCGACGCGGTCGCCGACGCGGACCTCGCGGTTCTCGCGTCACGGCGCGAGCGCGGCGAGTCGCTGCATCCGTTCTACTGGGCGGGATTCGTGGCGGCGGGGGATTGGCGCTGAAAGAGACTATTCGTCTCGGGTGAGCCTGCCCATACGCCGGCGCGGTGGTGCGCGGCCACGTTCGTCTTCCCCGCAACAGATCTGCGCTGGAGTGTCGATTCGGCGCGCCGGGCGCCACGCTGAAAAGACCGGGCTTGTTCAATCCGGAATGGATCGCGTCTGCGTGCAATCCACTCCTATTCGTCAGGTATCACCGCCTGCGCTACAGCAGTTCCAGTGCGGCTTTCCCTTCGGACACGACCTCCGTTGCCAGCTTCTGGTCCATGGGCGCGAGCTTGTCCTTGTTCTCCCTGGCAAGCGCAAGTAGGTAGCTATCCGTCACCCGGCTGTGGCTTGACAGAAGCGCCGGATCGACCAGGTTGCTCTGGACGAGGCTGATGCCATCAGCCCAAAAGGCGTGTCCAGGCAAGCTGCGGATGGCCGACAGGGCAGTTGCGACAACGCTCGGAGGCCCAGGCGAGTTCGGATACTTGGGATGGCCCACGATCCGCAACAGGCCGTTCTCGGTGATGGGGCGAGTGGCGAATGCCTTGTGGCCGACTCGCTCGAATCATTGATGGGCTTGATCGTGCTGAACGTGCGCCGGATCGATGAGCGCAATGAGTACGTTGACATCCAGCAGAAAGCGAGTCACGACGGCTCGTCGCGCAGCTGGTTGACGAGTTCCAGCGTTACCGGCACGGCGGCTTTGCGACTCGGCAGCAGAGGAATTCCGTTGCGCTCGGTCGTGCTGCCTCGCGCGCGGCGAGTCAGCCCTTGGCGCGCGAGCATCGAGATCACTTCCCCAACGCTTTTGTGTTCTCGCTCCGCAAGGTGCCTGGCTGCAGCCAGGACGTCGTCGTCAATGGCAAGCGTGGTTCGCATGGCGTGGCTCCAAACTACATTGTGCCGAACATCGTACATCGCGCATCAACGCCGCCGGCAGCGCTGAACCCCGCCGTTTCCCCCAGCGTTGAAGGCAGGTTCGACGCGGTGGCCCGGAGCGAAGCGAGCGGCGCACGCAGACGGACTGGCATACGTGGGCAATACTGTCGTCCGCACGCATCTCCCGGAAAGGCAAGCTCCACGATGAAATCCCGTCTCGAAACCGTATTGCGCCCGGTCGTAAGGCTGCTGCCGGCGCTGTGGCGCGTACGGCTGCGGCGCTGGTGGTATGCCGGGGTCAACACCGGCAACGGCTATGACGCGCGGGTACGCCAGGAAGTCTCGCGTTTTTCCGGCGAGGAGGTCATTCACGATCTGCCGCCGATCTGCCATTACTGGTCCCACACGTATCTGCGCCCGTTGTTCGAGCAGTTCGGCTTTTCCTATCCGGAGGATTTCTTCGCCCTGCAGATCGAGCGCAAGGCCGCTGCGGTCGGCCGGCCCGTGAGCATCGTGAGCATCGGTGCCGGCAACTGCGAAAGCGAGGCGACGATCGCGAAGCTGCTGCTCGAACGCGGCGTCCGCGATTTCACGATCACCTGCGTGGATATCACCGATGCGATGCTCGAGCGAGGGCAGCGCCTGATGGAGAGCGAGGGAATCGCCGGCCATTTCCGCTTCGTCAGCGCCGACTTCAATCGCTGGAAACCGTCGGAAACCTGCGACGTCGTCATCGCGAACCAGAGCCTGCACCACGTCACGAACCTGGAAGGCCTGTTCGATGCCATCCATGAGGCCATCGGCGACGACGGTATCTTCGTGACCTCGGACATGATCGGTCGCAATGGCCATATGCGATGGCCCGAAGCGCTCGCGATCGTGCAGGAGTTCTGGCAGGAACTGCCGAAGGCGTATCGCTACAACCGCCAGCTGCGCCGGAACGAATCCCGCTTCGGCAACTGGGATTGTTCGACCGAGGGTTTCGAAGGCATCCGTGCCCAGGACATCCTGCCGCTCGCCGTCGCGAAGTTCGGCTTCGACGTGTTTCTTGCCTACGGAAACCTCATCGATCCTTTCGTCGATCGCAGCTTCGGTCCAAATTTTGATGCCAAACAAGACTGGGACCGCGACTTCATCGATCGCGTCCACGCGCGCGATGAAGCGGAAATGCTGGCTGGAACCATCTCACCGACGCATATGCTGGCGGTGATGCGGCGAGACCGCAGCGTGAAGCCGGTAGTGTGGCGGCACATGACGCCGGAGTTCTGTCTGCGTCGGGGCTAGGCCAGGCTGGCGCAGCGATCAGCGACCAGGCGCCCACGAGCTACACCAGTTGTCCGAAGACGCACAAAATTCAGTGCCCGGCATCAGTGCACCTTGCTTCGTCACCGGAACCAGCTCGAGCACCCAGTGATACTCCCCATCCTGAGTCGGCGTTGCCCGTGACCAGCCCCACGAAACGGAGACTGAATCTGACTCCGAGACGAACGGCGCAATGGCGTGGCGAGGAAACAGCTTCTCATTCACCACCCCCGACTTGGGGCGAAGGAAATAGCCCATCTTTCGCATCGTTGCGGTGTTGACGCCCTGGCCCTCGAGTTGAACGGACAGGAGACCGAGCCCGTCACAGGATGTTCCGCCGCCCATTGATGGAACAAAGTTCAGCGACTTCACCAGGATCCGGCCCGTGCCCTGAGCTTCCCTGAGCGGCCGATTGACACGGAACTCCCGGGAAGCGGACAAGCTGCACGACGACGCAAAGTCGGCGAACGTCAAGAGCGCTACCGCGACAATCGCATGCTTCATGGTGAGATCTAACACTCGAATTGACCCGGATCCGTAAAGCGGCTTCGGCGTCGTGCACTATGCCTGAAAATCACTCAGCAGCGACTGAAATTCAGTCATCGATGATTACCGCGGTACTCAACAGTGACTGAATTCCACTCGTCGATGGGTGGCTTCCACCCGCCGGCGAAAGAAAGTCCGTCATCGCTGACTGATTTTCAGTCGTCGGTGAGTATCGGTGCACTCAACGATGACTGATCGTCAGTGGACGATGGTTGCCGCGCCTTCGTCGCCGACTGCGGGCCAGTCATGCATGGCTGATATTCAGTCAACGATGAGTGGCAATCAGTCATGCATGAGTGGCAATCAGTCATCGCCGGTTGGCAGGATTCGCCGCGTACCCCGCCGACGGGCCGCCCCGCTTGCGCCGCTGTACCGGCAGGGCGTGCGGTGCAGGGGGAACCGGAGCCGGATTCCACAGTAGGCATCTACCCGATGCCGCGGTACCGTCGTTCCGCGCAACGTGACTGAAACGCCGGAGCGGCGTGGCGCCGCCCCGGCAGCGAGGAACTTACGGGCCCTTGCTGAAATGAGCTTCCAGCATCCCGCGCACATCGCGCGAAAGCAGCGCCACCGCTTCCACCATCCCGAAATGCGAGCGCGCATCCGCGTCATCCAGCTGCGCCATGGCCAGCGTGCCGCAGAGTTCCTGGATGGCCGTGATGCGATCCATGATTTCCTCCTGCAACGCCTCACGCTGCGCCGGTGTATCGAGCACATACGCAAACAGCACCGGCTGGCAGGCTGGCAATTCGCGGGGCAGGGGATAGAACGAACTGTGGCGGGTCATGGCGCGCGCCTCCCGGACACGGGAACAACGCCGCCAATGCGGACAAGGCAACAAAGACAAGGCTCAATGCCGCCAACTGCAGACCGATTTTCCATGACAACTCCCTTTGCGTGGAGTCGCCACCCGGAACGGCGAAAAGGGTGGCGAACGGTGTGCGGGCTGGCAGGACCGGACAAAGGAGCCGGCGAGCCTTGCGGCTCCCCGCACACCGCCCGCCAGAAAACGGCAGACCACGCTGCACGAATTTCGGGCGTAAAAAAACGCCGGCGTTCAGTGCGGCGCTGTGTGCGCCTTTGTATGCGAGCTGCCAGGCCCGGTTGCCGAATTGGCGGCAACGGGCGGATTGTTTACTTGGCAGCAGGCGGCGTCAAGGGCGCGGATTTGTCCCGTGGTGGGTGAACAGAATGCATTGTGGAAGTTGATCGTCGCACTCACGGCGGGCGGGAGTGGCAGTGCGAGTCCCGCTAGGCAGCGAAAGGTTCACGCCAAGGCCGGCGCCCCTGGCTCATGCGACCACGAGCCAGATTCCGCTTGATGTCACCTGAGGAAGCAGTGTGCCAGCGCCCCAGGAAGGGGGGGTGGCGCCGACCAGAGCGGATGTTGTGGAATTCTAAGTGAGAGGATTTGCGCTGTCGAAGCAGACAAGATCTGGCTGAGGGCGTTCGGAATTCCGCACGCGTTGCGTGGACACGCAGTCAACGAGGTACACGATTGCAGTTCACGGCATGCGCGCTGCACCCGAGCAATAAAGAACTTGGCTGTGTTCGATGGCGTAAAGCAGCATCTATTCCTCATCATCATGCTAGGACTGCGCTACGTGTACGCCTAGCTCGAAAAGCTGATCCGGATACATTCAAGGAGATTATTTTAGCGGCGCGTGCGGCTGCTTCCGGCTATCGCCCATAATTCGAGCTGTTGCCCTAGCCATGCAGGGTGTCCGGATGGCTTCGGTGACGCGTGCATTGTGGCCAGTAGATCCTTCGGCCTTGAGCTGCTCGTGCAGCCGTCTGGCCGTGCGGCGTTGCGAGCGCGGCCGCCGCGCACCAACCTCCAGGGCGTGGCGTAGCCAGGCCTCGAACACGCCCAGATTTTTGCTCTCCGGCGTGCGCTTGTACTTCATCTCCCGTCGCGTTGGCTCGCGCAGCCACGCCTTAATCGTGTTGCGAGACAGGCTCGTCCGCCGCGCGATCTCACTAATCGATAACCCGTCCTGCAACCTCAGCCGCCGAGCCGCGCCATCCCAGCGATTCGGCCGGAATCGATCCGACCGGACAGGCGCCCACGAAGCGCGTCCGTGATAGCCGCGACAACAGTCTCGCGCTATTCTCGTCAGACAGGCTTTCCGGCCTGTTATACCTTTTGTCGCGCCACCGAAACGGCGCCCGCACAAGGAGTGCCGCACCGCATGAAAGCCGACATCGCAAGAATCGTCGACGATCCGATCCTTGAACGCCTCGACGAGCAGGTCCGCGCGGAAGAAGCTCTGATCGCCGCCGCAGGTCTCGAAACGAACCGCAGCGGCGCTACGGCGGCGCTAGACCACGATCCCGCTCCGTATGACCTTGCGGCCGAAGCGCCGCGTGCGCTGTCGCTGCCCAAGTTGCTGGAGCTGACCGGCGCAAAAATGCCTGACGGCGTCGCCGCGACCATCGGCAACTACCGGCCGATCGTCCTGCTACACGGACTGACACCGTTCCATCGGCAGGGGGCGCGTCCTCGCGAAATCTGGGGCATGGGTTACCAGGCGACGCTGCTCAAATGCGACGACGCGCGCACGGTCGCCTACGAGCCCGGCAACAACACCATCAAGGTTGCCGACGTCAATCAGTCACTCGCGTTCGATGTCGCGATCGACGGCCGCATCGAAGCGGCGGACCAAGGCGCGGCGGGCATGCCGCTGCTGCCGGGCCTGACCGTGTCGGCCAGTACGCGCCAGGGTTTCGCGCTGTCGTTGCACATCGAATGGGCGGCGGTCGAGGTACAGGCCGGCCCAATCGGCGCGGGCGGCGTCCGCTGGAACCTGTATCGCCAGCAGCAGCGCCTGGACCGGCATTGCCGGTTCATCCAGACCGCGCTCGTTCCCACTGCTGCGAAAAGCCTGACGATCGAATTGCGAACCTGGGTTCGCCGCCGCGGCGGATTCTTCGGTGTGTTCGGTACGCGCGAATGGAGCCCGCCACCGCAGACCTTCAAGCTCGCGATCGAAACGACGCGATAACGATGCAAGCGCCGAGCGACGAGAACCTGCTTGAGCGCTTGGTCGCCGCGCGGCCCGTCGACCGGGAGGCGCTGCTCGCGATCGAACCGCGCTACGGGTCGCCAACGTTCATAGCTGCGATCTTCGAGGCGCTCGTGCGTGATGCGCAACTGCTGCCGGTGGCGCACGAGGTACTTCGACACGGCGCCCAGCATGAACCGTCGTTGCTGCCCCTGTACGCGCGCCTCGCGCTGATGCTTTGCCAGCACGCGAGCGATGCCGGCGACGACGACGCCAGCCTGGAAATCCTGCACCAGCTAGAACAGTGCGCGCACCGACACGACGACGACGACCTGCTGCTGTCGGTGCACATCAATCGTGCGCAGCTGGCGGCGATCAGCGGCGATCTGGCGCAGGCCATGCAAGCCGGCGATGATCTTGTCCGCTCGCTCGCCAGGCACATGGCCGATGGCGCCGATGCCGTCCTGCCGCCCGAACCGCGGAGTCTCGCCGCGGCCGCGCTGGGGCAGATCGCGCGGCGTGCCTACTACGAGCGCGACGATACGGCGGCCGCGATCCGCCTGGCCGAGGCGTCGCTGCGTGCCGAGCCAGACGCCGGTGCGCTGAACCTCGCGGCCATCGCGCACCTGCGCAGCGGGAATGCCGCACGGGCGCGCGCCCTGTTCGACGAATTGATCGCCTCGGAGGGGCCGACCGGGGCGCTGCTGCTTAATCTCGCGCAATGCCTGCGCCAGCTCGACGAGCCCGATGCCGCGATTGATGCGCTGCGCCAGGCATTCGCCCTCTCGCCCGACCAGGGGCACTACGCGGTGGCAGCGGTGCTCGCGCTGTGCTCCGCCGATCGCCTCGACGAGGCGGTGACGCTGATGCAAAGCGCGGTTCCCGCGTGCGAAGCGCAGATGCGCCGCGAAGCCGGCCGGCTGGTCACGACCAGCTTCGGCAAGGTACCGCTCGGGAACCTGCTCGCCGGTGCCTGGACCAGCATCGCCGCCACCGCGATCCGTTGCGGACGCCACGAAGCCGCGATCGCCTTCGTCGACGACCTCCTGGCGACCCGCGAAGACAACCTCGCCGCACCGGCGGCGTTTCTCCGAAGTTCCGCGCTGGTCGCGATGAAGCGGCCGGATGAGGCCCTGCGCACGCTCGACACGGCAATAGAAAACGACGGCACTGCCCTCGAACTGCGCCTGCTGCGCGCCGCGACGTGCCTCGACGGCGGAATGACCGAGCGGTCGCTCGGCGACATTGCCGTCGTCGTGCGCGACGGCGCGCGGGCGCTCGACGCGCTGCCGCTGCTGGAACGGATCGTCGCGGTGGCGCCGGGACATGCCGACGCGAGCAAATGGCTGGGGTGTGCGCTAGCTTACGATCCGGCGAATCTCGATCGCGCCATCTCGCTGCTCGACGAGGCGCTCGCGCGCGATCCGTCCGACGCGTACGCGCGTTGCCGTCGCGCGGTGTTGCGGATCATGCAGGGCCCCGACAGGGAACCGGAAACCAGAGACGTCGCGGAGGCGCTGGTCGAAATTTCCATTGCTTTCGCGCAGGCGCCCGACGACGGCGAAATCGCGCGCACATTGCGTTGGGTACTCGATCGCGTGACGGCCGATCCCGCGATGTTCGAGTGGTTGTTCAGCGTCGCGATCAAGCCCCCGTTCGGCATCGCCTTCAAGCTGCCGCAGATCTGGCAGGCCTGGCGACAGCAGCTGGAAGGCGAACGCGAAGGCATCGAGCGGAACTACGTGCGCGCCGTGGAACTGCTCGAAGGCGCGCAGCGCATGCTCGATGCCGCCGACATGCCGGCTTCCGCGAACCGGTTGAATCTGGATATCGCCGACAGCCTCATTCGCCAGGAGAAACTCCAGGAGGCGTTCGATCGCATCAGCGCCTACGAAGAGAACTATCTGGCGATCGCCCAGCGTCCCCTGACGAGACGGTTCGAACCCGACGTCGATGCGATGGAAGCCCGGTCGACGAGCGTATTGCGCAAGCCAGTGGTGCTGGAACTGGAGTTCATTTCGGTACAACTGTTCGCGCTCCACCGGCAGAGGCTGAAAAGCGCCGCGCTGCTCGCGGAATGTCATCGACGTACCGGAAACCTGGCCGCGGCGTTGCTGCTGGTGGCGACCGTCGAAGAGGCGCTGGAGGCGCTCGACGGCCGCGACGTGCTGCTGTTGAAAATCGCGCTCAATATGATTCCCCTGCTGCGCGACGCGAACGAGATCCCGCGCGCGCGACGCATGGCCGAGCGCATCAGTCCCCACGTGCAGGGCAACGAGGCAGGCGGCCTCGCGCTCACGTTAGGCACCTTGCTGACGCGTGAGGGCGACGTGGACGGCGCAATCGCGCACTACGAGCGGATTCTTCGCGATCCCGTCGAGGGATCGGCCAGGATGCGTGCGGAAATCGCCAAGCGTGCATCGCTGAATCTGGCCAGTCTCCTGTTGAACCGGAGCCAGGCAGAGCGCGCGTGGAATCTTGCCGAGCCGTATCTCGACGATCCCACGCACACGCCGCGCGACGCCATCGCGTTCGATGTGTTCGCGTCACAGGCGAAACGCGCGCTGCAACAGTCCGTCGTGGCCTGCGATTTCGCGCGCCGCGCGATCGGCCGCATCGTCGCGATACGAGAGGCCATGGCGCGGGCGGACGATCGGCTGTCGCTGATTCACGACCATGAAAACTATTTGAACACCGCGTTGAAGGCGCTGCTGGAAGCGGACGACGCGCAGGGCGTAATGACGGTCGTCGAAACGATGCGCGGCAGTTCCCTGATGGAAGAGATTCAAGCAAGACGATCGCCGGCGAGCGCGACGCTCGAGCCGGCGCTCGCGCGCTGCGCGCGCCTTGCCCGCATCCTCGACGCGCTCGTTCGCCTGCGCCGCGGCATTGCGCAGCTCGGCGACGACGTCGTCGATTCGGAAGCACTGCGCGATTTGCAGAAAGACGACCCGGCCCTGTCGGTACTGTCCGAGGCAGATATGTCGAAAGCCGCGGAGGCGCACGACGACGTACGCTCGCCGCCGATCACGCTGCGCGCGGACGCGCTCGACGCACAGATTAAGAACACCACCGACGTGCTGCGGGAGGCGCAGGCGCAGGTCGAACGGATACGCTTCGAATCACACCGTCGGGCGCCACGTCTTTGCGGGATTGAGGACATCCGCGACGCCTTGCGCGTGGCGAGCCCCGGCGAGCGCTGCTTTTTCGTCTCGCTGGTCGCCACCCACGACGAACTCTCGTTGCTATTCGTCTCCGATCACCTGGCGTCACCGCGTCTTTGCCACACCGGCATGTCCCCGACGTTGATCGAAGAATGCGCCGGAACGCCCCGCAGCGCAGGCGCGGCAGACGCGCTCGGTGCGCTGGTTGCACCGATCGTCGCGCAGACGCAACCGGGGGATCTGTTGATACTGAGCGTTCCGACGAGGTGGTCGCATCTACCGTTTCACGCCACCATCGTCGATGGAACGCCGCTCAACGCGCGCAACGCGATCGCCTACGTACCGAGCGCCACGGTGCTCGTGCACTGTCTGAGACTCACGCCTGCGCGGAGCGAGTCGATCGTCGTCGGTGATCCTTTGGGCGACTTGCCCAAGGCGCGCGACGAGGCGCACTTCGTGGGCGACATGCTGGGCGTCGAACCGCTGCTGGCGAGCTGGGCGACGGTAGAAACCTTGCGCCGCCGGCTCGCGACGGCGCCACCCGCGCACCTGCACCTGGCTTGCCACGGCGTGAGCGGCAATGCAGACGACGATCGCTGTGCGCTGCTGCTCGCACCAGCCGACGCGACCGACGACGGAATACTGGCGGCGCGGGCGATACGCGACCTGTCGCTGACCGGCACCCAGGCGGTGCTCAGTGCCTGCGATTCCGGTACGAGCGGCGCCAATACCTCGCTCGAACTCGGCGGCCTGCCGCGTGCATTCGTGGTTGCCGGCGCGCGCTGCGTTGTTGCCGCATTGTGGAAAGCCAACGACACTGCCGCTTGCCTGCTGATGCGCGAGTTCTATCGCCATCTTCCCCACGCTGGCGCAGCACGTGCGCTCGCACGTGCGCAGCAGTGGTTGCGAACTCAAACTGCCGCCGACATCGTTGCGTACTGCGAGCAGCTTCTGGTCGCCTCGCCGGCAGCCGACAGCCGGGCGCGTATACTGCTCGACCGCGCCATGGCGGAAGTGTCCGCGGACGATTACGCCGCCGCGGGGCTTACGCTGCATCGAATTCTTTCGGAAGCGGACGAACCCGTTGCGGCGCCGGAGATAGCGCGTGCGCGACAGATGCTGATCCTCATCGTCCAGCGCGGTGACCTGCCGCAGGCACCAGACTATCGGCGGCAAACGTTCGCCGACGCCTTCAATTGGGCGCCCTTCGTGCTGATTGGCGACTGGCGCTAGCGGATTTAAGTCCACGACCGCTCAAGCTGCGGTACTGGCTTATGGCTGGGCCAGAGGCAGGCAGAGGAATTGTGTCGATCGCCTTAGAATCGTGCAGCTGCCGCGCGTTGAGCCCGGCTGCCGCGATAGTGGCCCGTGCCCGCACTGCAGCGCCAGCATGAACGGTCCGCAGACAACTGAAAACCTCGTGCCGAAGTTTGACCTTCACAGGCTTCGTGTGTTGTCTGCCTCAGCCGTTCGGTTGGTGCAAGGTGTTCGGTGGGCTACGCAAGTTGATGCGAATCGGATTGCCCGACGTAAAAGCGTGGACGCGCTGGGTGTTTGCTACCTACAACCTTGTACGCATCGGCGGTCTGGAAGAGTGGTGGGAGCCAGCGCCAACCTGATACGAGGCGCAGCCACTGCCGCTGTCTCGATCAGGGCGGGCCAGCGCGATTGAGTACGTCAATCGCTCGGCGTGAAATGGGGTGATTCTCAACAGGCTGCTAGATGCGCCCGCAACGGTACTCGTCGAAAACGGGGTCAGGTTAACTTAGTTGCTTTATCCAAGAAGCTGTCCTGCCCGTTCATCGCGTCGTCTCAATCCGCTCCACGCCCTGCAGCCCACGCGGCAGCAGTCCGCCGCGGCCGGCGCGGTTGCCGCTGTATTCGACGAGGTCGGCCCAGCGCAGGGTGAGCTTGCGCGCGCAGGCGTAGAGGGTGACTTCGCCCTTGCCTTCAATCACGACGGTGATGCCGACGACGCGTTCGCCTTCGCCGAGCTTGGTCTTCGGGACCATCGCCACGTTCTTCGAGTAGCGGGGGGGGGGGGGGGGGGGGCGGCGCCCGGGCCGCCCCGCGCGGGGGCCGCCCGGCCGCGCGGGGGGGGGGGGGG
>NZ_JAVTWC010000141.1:0-1821 GCF_032229445.1 Tahibacter sp. | reverse complement strand
ACGCCGCGTCCGCCTGCGCCGCGCGGGGCCTTGGGGACCATCCCCACGTTCTTCGAGTCGCGGGGCGCGCCGGCGGCCGCGCGCCGCAGGTCAGACGGAACGGGTTGCCATCAGGGCCAGATGGTGTTGGCCGTCACCGCTACCCAATACACATTTGCCGTGCTGTAGCAGGCATCGCGCGTCGGGTTGTACCACGCGTAGGTGTGCTCGCAGTTCGACCGCATGTCGCTCCAGAGACGATTGTTGCAGGTGTACTGCGATGCCTGCTTCAGCTCGAAGCACATGTCGTGGCGCGCGCAGGGTCCGCGAAAATTGGCGTTCGCACCGATGGGGTTGGGGAATTCGTCGGGTGACTTGGTGCAGTAGTCGTGCAGCGTTTTGCGCGGATGGTTGAGGTTGTAGACGTAGTTGGAAGGAATACCCACGTAGGCCTCCACCATCGCGCCGGCCGGGGCAAGTTCGGCGGAGACGCCGGTGTATTGCAGCAGGGCGGTTACTTCGCCGACGGCCTTGCTCGCGTCCACCACCTGCACGAGCGTGTCGCCCTCGATGCGGAAGTAGCTGGGCAAGGGCTGGCCCGTCGCATCCTGCGCCCAGGCCGAGTCGATGGTGCCGAGCGTGCGACCCCGGCCGTCGACGACTTCGAGGTCGCTCGACAGGTTGCGCGCTCCCGCCTCGTCTCCCGTCCCTCGCACATGGGCGCCCGCGGGCAGGTCGAGCCGATGGCGGTAGACGGTGCTCGCGCCGGCGTCCTTCAATCGGATCAGCCGCTGGAACTTGCCGGTAGTGGTGATCGACGCGGGGGACGTGTCGACGACGTTCACGGAATCGCCCGGCTGGAACGATTCGGCCGCGGAGTCGGCCAGGGCGGAATGAGAAACACTGGTGCCGAGGACGGCCAGCAGAGCAGCACCAAGAATTCTGACGTTCATGTTGAGATCTCTCCAAGCAGAGGCCGGCTTGACCGGTTGGCTAGCCGTGGCCGCCGACAGGCTAGGAGTGGCCGGCTTTCAGGTCGTTCCAAAATGGTGACAAGTGCATTCCAAAATGGTCGCGCACGGGCTGGCGGTGAGGCGGCAGCGCGAATACAACGACGAACGACCGAAGAAGGCACTCGGCAGATTGACGCCTTCAGCCTATGCCCAGCGACTCGCAGCAGAGCGGTTAAGACCAAAACCGGACTCCGGAGTCGACCGCTACTCATTGCGGGGGGGCGTCGTTGGCACTACCGATCGCCGCGCCCGACTCTATCCGAGCGTTTCGTGGCGTGCTTTGCCAGCTTTTTGGCGTGCTCTGCTAGTTTCATGGCGTGCCCCAGCGCCCAGAATTCTCCTCACCGCTCCAAGCACCCCGCATTGGAGAGTCAACGGCAGAAGGAAGAGACACATGAGCACCATTCTTGTTACCGGCGCTTCGTCGGGTATGGGCAAAGACACCGCCATGCGCCTGCTGCGCGATGGCCACACGGTGTACGTCGCGGCGCGTCGGCTCGATCAGATGCAGGACCTGAAGGATCTGGGGGCGATTCCCGTGAAGATGGACATCACGCAGGACGAGGACATCCTTGCTGCGGTCCGGACCATCACCTCCGTCCACGGCGGCGTCGATGTCCTGGTGAACAACGCCGGCTTCGGCATGTACGGGTCCGTCGAGGAGACTTCCATCGAGGACGCGCGCTACCAGTTTGAGGTCAACCTCTTCGGACTGGCCCGCCTGACTCAGCTCCTCGTCCCGGCGATGCGGGAAAGGGGCGCGGGAAAGATCATTGAAGCTGCCCCGCTATTCCGGAGATCAAGAACGCGAGTGCGTTGGTGTCGTTAG
>NZ_JAVTWC010000140.1:0-3827 GCF_032229445.1 Tahibacter sp. | reverse complement strand
CCTGCCTGAACCCTTCCTCCGACTCCACCCAGTAGCGCTCGCGCGCAAACGGATAGGTGGGCAGGGACAGCAGCACCTTCAGCCCGGTGCCGAATAGCGCACTCGTATTGAGATCGTGGCCCTGGCAATACAGACGAGCCAACTCCTCCAGCGTCGTCCGATGAGCGCGCACGTCGCCTGTTTGCGACGAAAGCATTTCGATCAACCGCCCGATATGCCCCGATTTCTCGTCACGCTGCAGAACCCCTTTTGGAATCTTGCCACTATGCAACCAAGGGAGGGGTTTTCCAGCGCTGATCGCCGACAGCGCCGCAATCGCCTGTGACACATCCACTGCGACGAACGCCAGCCGAACCGCGAAATGCTGTCGGCGCAACAGCAACGTGTAACTGAGCGCCGCCATATTGTCCGGCGTCCAGTCACCGCGTTGTTGCTGCAGCTGGTTCAGGAGATCTGCTGCGCGCTGCTGTAAGGCCAGCGAGGTCTTGGCAGACAGCACAAGAAGAAAGTTGGGGCTCGCGTGCGCTAGTGGCGTGGCCGCCACATCGTGAGCAAACTCACGAAGGACGACGTGCGCATTCGTGCCGCTCATGCCAAAGGCGCTTACGCCAGCGAATCGACGCCTCCCTGCAACGTCAGGCCATATCGTCGTTTGCCGATTGACGTATAGAGGACTGCCGGACCAGTCGAAATAGTCACTGAGCTGTTCGCAGTTCAAGCTGGCCGGTATCACGCCGTGCCTCAGCGCAAGCACCGCATTGATCAGGCTGACCAGTCCCGACGCCGCGAAGGTGTGGCCGATGTTGGTCTTTGCCGACGTCAACGCACAGAACTGTCCGGGCTTACCGCTTTTCGCAAAAACCTGATTCAAAGCATCCACTTCGACAGGATCACCGAGCCGGGTGCCGGTGCCATGGGCAACGATGTAGCCGATGTCATCCGCGGTAACGCCCGCCCGCTGATACACCTCCTCGATCAACTGAGCCTGAGCCGCGCCGTTGGGCGCTGTCAGGCCATTGGTCCGGCCATCACCGTTGATTCCGCTGCCTTCAATGAGCGCGTAGATCCTGTCATCGTTCGCCAGGGCACTGGAAAGTGTCTTCAACACGACAGCGACGACCGCTTCGCCGGGGACGATACCGTTAGCACGACGGCCGAATGCGCGACACTCACCGTCCACCGAGAGCATTCCGGCGTGGCTCATGGCGACGTAATTGTTGGGCGTCAGCAGAAGATTCGCCGCTGCGGCAATTGCACTGTCGCACCCGCCCTCGCGCAGACTCATGCATGCCTGATGCAATGCCACAAGACCTGAGGAGCAGGCCGTATTGATGGCCATTGCAGGGCCGGACAGATTCAGAAAATACGACAGTCTGGCTGCGAGAATCCCGTCGTGATTTCCGCTGAAGTGCTCGCTGTTCCGGCTGAGCTGTTGGTAGTCCCCCTGCTCCACGCCGACGAAAACGCCGACGCGTCGCTTGTCAGGGCCGAGGCCAGCATAGCCGGCATCTTCCAGCGCAGAATAGGCTTCCTGCAGCAGCAGGCGTTGCCGCGGGTCCATCATCTCCGCTTCTGGGCGCGAAATCTCAAAAAAATCAGGGTCGAATTCATCGATGCCGGATAGCGCGCCAAGCCACTTTGCACTGATCGCTCCTGCCGGTAGTGGCCCGCCGGCGTGATAGTGACGACGCCAGTCGAATCGATCCGCCGGGATCTCATCCACTGCGTTCGTGCCCGCAACGAGCAGATTCCAGAACTCAGTGATATTGCCGGCGCCCGGAAACCTTCCGCTCATCCCGACGATGGCGATGGGCTCATGCTTGGCGGATCGAACAGGTTCTGCACGACGATCGACTTTGCTCGTGACTGACGAGAAACCGTCCTCGGGTGGAGAAACTGCTACCGGCCCTGACGGCGCATCGGTGCCAGGCGAGGAGTGGCGGCGGTAAGCGTCTTCGACGGCAGGCCGGTGCCGGGAAACCAGCGCGTCAGACAGCGCGGACACACTGGAATGGCTGAAAAATATAGAAGGCAGAAGATCCAGGTAAAAATATTCTGACAGCCGTTTGGCGAACGTCACCAGCCCGATAGAGTCGAATCCGAGGTCGGCAAAGCTGTCGTCGGTGTGCAATCGCTCGACCGGCAGCTTCAGAAGCTGGCTCGCCAGCCGCGCCACATCGCTTGTCACGCGTTCACCGAGCGCAGCGCCGGTACGCACGTCGACGTGCACATCCGCCTGCCTGGCGGCACAGGATGCGTTGACGCCCTCCACGTCCGTCGGCGCACTACCGGGTGTTCTCGGAACCGTGACCAGCGCATGAGTGATCCCACTATCCGCGCGCTCGGCAAGCAGGCCTTCGCACAGTTCAATGCCTTCGCTTGCGGACAGCGCCCGCTGACCGGTCAATTGAAGGTACATGCGAGTACCCGCGTCATCGCCGACGCTCATTCCGCCATTGCTCCACAGTGGCCAACAAATCGCCAGCGCGTTGCGGCCCGCATATTTTGCAAACGCCAGTTGGAAGCGATTCGCGACCGCGTAGTCGCAGGAACCGAAATCGCCCAGTGATGCGGCGATTGAGGAGAAATAGCAGAGGAAGTCGATGTCGCGATTTTCGAGCAGGCCGGACAGCACTCGCGTGCCTGCAACCTTGGCGGACAGGACGGCTTCGAAGGCCGCCGCATCGGCATCCAGGAAATTCACGCCGGCCTTGCTGCCCGCCGCGTGGATCGCCCCGTGCAGCACACCGAATTCACGCTCGGCCGCCGCCAGCGCTGATTCCATCTGCACCGGGCAGCTAACATCGGCACTGATGTACAAGGCACTTCCGCCTAGAGCACGCAGTGCATTGAGCCGACCGCGTTTTTCGTCGTCAATTGCCGAGCGGCCGGTAAGAACGAGGCGAGCCTGGTATCTCCTTGCGAGATGCCCGGCCAGCGCGAATCCAATCCCGCCCAAGCCACCCGTGACCAAGTAGGTTCCGCCGTGCCGAAAGGCCGAATGTGTGGAACTGCGTCGCGCCATGCTCGGATAGGTGCCGAGTGTCTGACGCCGGCTGCCGGAATAGTGCACGCTCTCCACGTCAACGGCCTGCTGCTCGTTCAGTAGTCGGCAGGTCCAGGTGGCGATGCGCGCGCTGTCGCCCTCCGTGTTTCGTGCCTGCCGCTCGTTCCGGCTATCTGACGCAGCATGAATCACCGCAACAAGGAGGTCGGGCTGTGTACGTCGGATCGAATTTGCGTAGCCGATCCATGACTCGATGTAGCAGCGCTGCAGCGGCGAGGAATGCTCCGCCGCCAGCAGCAGCGTGCCCTTGCCCATTCCCCCGCGCACCATTCCCTGTAGCAATCGCAGAATGACCGTGCTGTCGTCGATGACCGCCATGTCCTCGAGCGGCCACAGATACCACACGGCCTCGATGTCCGGGTGGCTGTCCAGGGCTGATGCGAACAGCTCAGCGAATCTCTCTGCGCACACCTCAGCGCGCCACGCAGACGGACGCCCGTCGTCTTCGGCCTGCTCAAGTGCGGTCGTATCGATAAAGACGGCGCGTGTGCCAGATCCCTGGAGCGCCAGCGTTTCGACCAGCGCTTGACGACGTTGCGGATCGGACAGCAGCACGGCGACGGCGTGCAGTGATCGACTCCCGTCCTGAAGTTCGCAGTCGCGCCACTCTTCGACGAGAACGTTACACGCGTCGCCGGGCGCGTCGTGCACGGAAACGGCGCGCGTTGCAGCTACCGTCGCCTGCCTCTCGTAGCCGGACGTATTCGCCCAGTAGCGCTCCCGCGCAAACGGATAGGTGGGCAGGGACAAGACCTGTGGC
>NZ_JAVTWC010000139.1:0-3874 GCF_032229445.1 Tahibacter sp. | reverse complement strand
GCCGCTGGCCACGCCGCCGGCCATTCCGCCGCGCGTCGGCACCGGCCAGCCGAAACTGATCTGATCGCCGACACATGGCCAGCGCGCTCGACCTCCTGCTCAGTCGCCAGGCCGCCGCCGCCGGCGTGGGCATCGGCACGCGCCGAAACCGCGTCCTGCCGGCGCCGACGCCGACCACGGACATCCCCGGCCGCACCGGCACCGCCGATTATGCGCTGCGCAAATCCGTTCCGGTTTGCGTGCCTGAAGACCTGATGAGCCCGCTGACCGAGACGAGCTACGCCGCGCGCACGTATCACGCGACCCGGCGCCAATACTCCACGAACGGCGTCTACAGCTTCCCGCTCAAGCCGATCAACCGGATTACCGTCAGCACCGGCGACGGCCTGCCGAAAACGCGCGCGCTGTGCATGGCGGAAGACGATGGATCGACGGGCCTGCGCGTGCTTGAGCACGACATCATCGAGACCGGGCGAACCTACACCGCCGCCGCGAAGGTGCAGCGCGTCTACATCAACGGCACGTTCATTCCCGTCGCTTTCGACGCGCGGCTTTCCGCCATCAGCTTCGGCGGCAAGTGCGGCCGGCCGTTCTCGCTGCAGGTCTACCCTACCGGAGGCGTTGCCGCTGACCATGGCTCGATCTTCGGCGCGCACGTGCTCGGCACAGCCACGATCACGTCGGCGCGCGTCATGGGGCTCAGCGCCAAGACGACGGGAACGCTCAAAAAGTTTGAGATCGTTCTGGCATCGCCAGGCAAGCTGGTCGAGCGCATCGAGGACGCCGCGTGGACGGTGCTCAATTCGCTGGTGACGCCATTCCCGAATGAGGAATTCCCGTGGAATCGGCGCGTGCACCGCTTTGCCGGTCTGAAGTGCTTTCAGCGCGTGAACGGCAACCTCTACACCGATCAGACGCTGTCGACGCTGATCGACGCGACGGCCCGCCCGGCGTCGTTTGGCGCCGATACGGAATTCCCGCCGCGCTATTTCAAGCTCACCGCCAACGCGGATTACACCTCGCCGTCGACAAACTACGTCTTCCCCGGAGACGCCATTTTCCCGAGGAGGATGTTTTGCTTTCCGGAGGCGGTCTACACGGGCAGGATGAATCCGTTTCGCTTGCTTCCGACGGATCACATTTTCAAGTGCGCGGCTGGGCAGGTGTGGCGCGTCGGCGTGACCATCACCGCCGGCGCCGGCAGCACCGACAATTTCAAAATCTACCTGCGGAATCGCTTCGACTCCTTCCTGGAATCGTCGACAACGGTCGATCGCCTGATCGGCGAAGTCAACGCGAAGAACTGGTCGGCCTATCCTGCAGCGCCGTCCGGCGCGCCCACCAGGCGACCGACGACCTACGCAATCACCAGTAAGCCGGACGGCAGCGAGGCGTATGTGCTGGCGTATTGGGAAGACACGTCGATAACGCCGGCGTCTGATCGCCGGCGCACACTCACCAGCGTCTTGCGCGTGGAGCTATCGGAGACTGGCGCGTCAGACCCGGCAACGGGCGTCGGCATCAGCACGGCGATTACTGACGTGGACGTCTTTGCGTCTTTCGTGAATACCTCGACATCGTCAGACACGTCGACGCCAGGATCGACGAGCGTAGCCACGACGGTGGAAGACCTTGGGCCTTGCGGCTCGGGCACGCTGCACAAGACGACTCAGGTGTATACCGCGCTGGCGACGGTCGCCGCTACAAGCAGCGCCACGGAATTGAGCTATCGCCAACTGCTCTGGGTCTATGCCAGGCACACCAACGAATTCGACCTGGTCGAGGCGGTTTTCTCGACGACCACCAGCGCGACCGGCTCGGGAACGATCGACGGCGGGACGCATACCTTTGTCACGACAGAATACTGTGACGCCGGCACGACAAAGTGGAATGGCGTCGGCTCGGGAGTGGTGGCAACCGACCTGACGAATGTCGACAGCTTTGACGCCTGGATAGAGATCAGGTCTTCAGTGCGTGGCGTGCTGGTGCCGAAAATCGGCGTGCAGATGACGGCAACGCAATCCACAGCACCGTATACCGACTACTCGCAGACATGGGCTTATCCTGCTGGTCCTGCCGGTGGGGCGCTGCTGGGAACGAAAACCATCAACTACGCCGGGACATTCTACGGCGGCATGGCGAGCGCGTTCGCCGCGGCATACAGCCTGAACTACGGCACGGGCGCCGAGAGCGAAACCGGCACGCGCTACACCCTGCTGCCGGGAACATCCGACGAATTCACGACGCTATGGCTTGCCAGTGGCGCCGCCTATCACTCGCCAGAGTTGCGCGTGTGGGAGTACATCAACGGCGCCATACAGGACTACTCCGCCGGCGCCGGCATCGGCCCGCGCAAATTCACGGTGGCGGACAAGGTCTATCACGGGCACGTCGTGCCGATAGCAACGCCAATTCAGCGAGTATGCGTCAATGCGCGCGCAGGAACCGCCTATATCGCCCCGTCCGATGCGGACGCCGGGCATTTCTATTGAGCGCGCAAGACGGTCAGCCACCACAACCACACGCCGGAGCAAATCCAATGCACGAAGACGCCGACCGAGACCAGCCAACAGACCCCGGCGACCGCCGCGCGGCATGGCGAGACGAAGCCCGCTCTCTGCACGAGGAAGCGCGCGCGCTGCGTGGCGAGTTGTCCGCAATCAGCGGCAGCCTGCTGCGACTCGAGGCGTGCATCAAAAGCCACCTCGAAGAAAACGCCAAGGTTCTCCCGGTGCTCGAAGACCTGGTCGCGCTGCGCCGCGGCTCGCAGATCGTCCTGCCGATTCTCGTCAAGGTCGTCGCCGCCGGCTCGACAGTCGCCTGCTCGCTGTGGGCTGCAGCGTACTGGCTGCGCGATCACGTCAACGTCAAGTGGTGACGCGCGGCGAGAAATGAAAAAGCCGCCCGGAGGCGGCTTGCTGTCAGCGTGCGATCGGCGTCGCGCGCGGCTCGGGGTAGGGCGAATGCCCTGAGGTATTTTCGTTGCTCCCGGCCGGGAGAAGGCACGGCGCGAGGCGATACGCCAAGGGTTGCGGCAAGCTGGTCTATTGTGAGCAGGGGCGCCATGGGTGTGTTATGCGGCATCGGCGTGGTAGATGCCGGACGGGCTTTTGAACTCCCGCACTTCACCGCGGTCATCAACCTTGTAGCTCGCAGCGTGGCCGAGGTTGCAATCTTCGGTCTTGACCGCGTAGTGCACCTGGCATCCAGCCAAGGTCATGTTGCCGATCTCGACATACCAGTTCGTCGAGCGTGCGTTTGTCCGGACGCCAAGCGTTTCTTCGCTGCTGCGGACGGCCTTCACAGTGCCGAACACGGCGCGGTAACTACGGCCGTCCGGCGCGAAGAACCAGTTGTCCGTGGTAATGAGGGCCTTGCTTCCGATCTCGATGTTCATCTCGTGTCCTTGTGTTTGCCGCATAACCCGGCGCTCAAGCGGGACCGTCCGCAAGCGGCCGGCCCCTTAGCTCTGCGTTAGCCGTCACCAGCACAGGCCGGCGACGGCTCATGGGATCAGAACGCTGCAATGCGCTCGCCGAGAACGCCGCTGTAAGCGCTCATGTGGTCGGCCTGCCGTTGCAGTCGCTCCATTTCGGCTTCGTCAAGGCCGGCGAAAATCTCGGTTCCAAAGAACGCCTTCAGCTTCGTCAGCTTGTCGTCCAGTTCTTCCTTCTCGGTTACTACTCGCTGCTGGTGCGGTGCCATGTTGCTTCCTTTTGCAATTGCCGGCGTTCATCGGGTGCCGGCTAACCCGTCAATCAACCGGAAAGCCCTGGCGGGCTTCCGGTTATCTCAGGCGTTAGCCGTCACAGTGGCGTATATCCGCTCTCGAAAGCACCGGCCGGTGAAAACGACTTGTAGCCGTCCTCATAGA
>NZ_JAVTWC010000138.1:0-23639 GCF_032229445.1 Tahibacter sp. | reverse complement strand
GGCAAATCGTTCGCGCGCAGGGTCATCCGGTGCGTGTTAAGTAAGTGCCATTCGGATCAGGCCCTGCCCGTGGGCCGATGGCCTTGCGTCGACTATCGGCAACCGGACGGTGCCAACGTCGATCTGGGCCACGGCGCAGGGGAGGGTGACGAGCGCACTTACGCGTTCGACCCGCCGGCGCCGTATGGGTCGTCGCAGCGCATCGGCCTGACCTGGGACGGCCTCGACGTGGCCGGCTTGCAGAGCGCGCGCGCGTCGCTGGTGGCCGTGCGCAATCGCGGTTGCGGCGACCAGGACCCGGATGCGGGCAACATCGTCTACCGCACCGCGAACGTACAGGCGCCGACGGTCGTGATGCCGCACAACCGCTGGCAGCACGACATCGACATAAGTGCGCTCGGCGCTACGGTGGGCGCCGCGCTCGATGCGGCTTTTACCACAGTGTTCGGAAAGCACTGCATCGGTCAGCACATGGCGATGAAGGTGTCGTACGGCTATCTGCTCCTGCCAGACGCCGCACCCGAACCCAATGCCGCACCGATGGCCTATTTGCCAGTGGCCGTCCTTACGATCCAGCCAATCACGACGGAGACTTCTGCGCAGATCGCCGCAATGCTCACCGCCTGGAAGGCCGCGACCGATCCGCCGACGACGCGCGGCGAGTGGATCATTTCGCTCGCGCAGTTCCCACAGATCGACACGGCGATGGCGCAGCCCTTGCTCGAACTCGACAGACTCATCTACCGGCTGCGCTGAGTCTGAGGGGGTGCCAACACAGATTGAGGAAGGTTGGAGCCGGCTCTCGCATTTCTTGCCGCCTGCCGCTGCGTGAAACTGACGGCAGAGCGGAGGCAAACCGGGAAGGAAACCGCGATGCGCGATTTCGCAGGCCCGCTCAGCGCTTCTTTTCTGCTTGTCCACAACGCAAACCTTCATGCTCTAATGGCGCGAGCCACGGTCGCCCGAGGGGAAGGGGACATGAAGCCATTGCGCCATTGCGGACTCGCGGTCTTGTGCGTTGCGGCCGTTGCGCTGGCGAGCGCCGCTGCGCTCGCCCAATCCACATCGACTGAATCCGCGCTCGCGCAGACCGAGTCGGCCGAATCCGCGCCGACCCAGCACCCCCAACGCCTGCCGCCGTTTCCGCCGGACGCGCCGTCGGAGTGGGTCTGCGCGGAATCACCGCCGGAGCCTTCGCCGCAGGACATCGCCGCGTGGTGCAAGGCCAATCCGCATCGCGGCAAGCGGGCTGTGTTTCCTGCGCAACCAGCCGAGATCTCGGACCTGGCGGCGAAGAACCGTTTCGATCTACTGCTGCGCACGTTCCTGCGCGATCGCACGTATCGCAAGCTCGGCTGGATTCCCGATCGCGACTGGCGCCCGACCGGCCCTTACGCCGGCGATTTTCCCAACGGCAAGAGTTATGGCGTGCATCCGGCGGTGCGGGTCTGGTATTCGCCCGAAGTGACCGACTGGCTCTGCGGCGGACGCAATGGCACGCTGCCGGACGGTGCGATGGTCGTCAAGGAAATGCGCTCGATCGATGCGCAGGCATTGAACATTGACGAGAACGCGCAGTGCCTCGTGATCCGCACGCCGGCCGCGCAGATCGAGCCGGGTTCGTGGACCGTGATGTACAAGCGCAACGGCGCGACGCGTGACGGCTGGTACTGGGCCAATCCGACGGCCAGCGGCGACGGCAATCCGCCGATCCTGACTTCGAGCGCGGTGACCGATCCGGCTTTCTTCGGCCCTGATCCGAACCGGCCCGCGAACAACCCGTGCTGGTATCCGACCGGTGATCTGTTCACGAATACTGCCTGCGAGCAGCCGGGCAAGCCGCCGAGCCAGAAGCTCGCCGACGTGGTCACGCCCTACAGCCTGTTCGGCGCCTACTGCATGAACTGCCACGCCTCGGCCGAGAAGGAGCTGACCTTCGCCTCGCTCGACAACGTGCTGACCTCCGGACTGCTGTACCGGCATTTCAGCGAACCCGTGGTGACGAAGACGGCGACCGGGCTTCTCGGCACGCTCAATCAGCGCGACCCGGGTTTCGACGACCGTGGCGGCGCCGAGCATGGCGACGAGCACAATACGCCGGAAGACAAAATCCGGCTGCGCGATGCGCAGCGCCAGGCCTGGGCCTTAAGCCAGCCACTGTCGCAGCCCGCAGCGCAGTTCGCCGGCTCGTTCGGAACTTTGGGACCGACGGATTTCGCCTCGGCCTGGCGCTTTCATCTGCCGGCCGAGAGCTTCGATCACCGCACTGCGGGCGCGCTCAAGCCGGGCCTGTTCATCACTTCGGACCAGTGCCAGGGTTGCCACGATGCGACCGTGTCCAATGACGCGACACCGAACATGCTGATCAATGATCCGGAAAGCGGCAACGCGATCAATGTCTCCATGTATAGCGAATGGCGAGCCTCACCGATGGGCCTGGCCGGGCGCGATCCGGTGTTTTTCTCGCAGCTGCAGAGCGAGACCAACCGCCTGCCGCAGCTGACCGAATGCATCGAGAACACCTGCCTGCATTGCCACGGCGTGATGGGTCAGCGCCAGCTTGCGATGGATACGCAGAAGGCCGACGCGCGCTGCAAGAACCTCTTCGCCATCGCGCCGCCGCCCGAGGTGCCGTTCGGCGATCCATTCCGGCTCGGCATGGTCACGCGCTATCAGGCTGCCGACGATCCGAACGGCTACGGCAATCTCGCGCGCGACGGCATTTCCTGCGCGGTCTGCCATCGCATCGACAAGACCGCACTGGGCAAGGAATCCAGTTTCACCGGCAATTGGGTCGCCGGCCCGGACGACACGCTGTTCGGCCCGTTCGACGACGTGATCGTCGATCCGATGAAGAACGCGCTCGGCATCACGCCGGGGCACGGCGAGCAGATCAAGAGTTCCGACCTGTGCGGTAGCTGCCACAACATCCTGCTGCCTGTGCTCGACAACGACGGCCAGCCGCAGACGGTGCATGCGCCAGGCGGCGGCACGGTCACCAGCACCTACGAGCAGACCACGCACCTGGAGTGGACCAACAGCGTGTTCGCGCGCGGCGCGACATTCCAGTCGTGCCAGGACTGCCACATGCCCAGCCACTACAAGTCGCTGAACCTGGCCGGCACCAGGATCGCGAACATCGAGTCGGACGACTTCGCCCCGACCACGCACCGCCTGCCCGACGAAGCCATCACATTGACGCCGCGCCCGAACTACGCGCGTCACGCGCTGCATGGCCTCAACGTTTTCCTCAACGAGATGTTCCAGCAGTTCCCATTGCTGCTCGGCGTGCGCCAGATCGACTACATGGGTGCCAGCACGACCCAGCCCGGCCTGATCACCGCAGCAGAATCGATGCTGCGCATGGCCAGGCACGAGACCGCCGACATCGCGATCAAGGATGTGCGTCGCGCGGGAGACCAACTCGCGGCCACCGTGCGCGTGACCAACAAGACCGGTCATTTCCTGCCATCGGGCGTGGGTTTCCGTCGCGTGTTCGTTGAATTCATTGCCGAGGATTCAAGCGGCCGGCCGCTCTGGGCGTCGGGTCGCACCGATGCGCTCGGCTTCATTCTCGACGGGCTCAGCGAGCGCCGCCTGCCGACCGAGAGCGGCGTCGCGCAGCGCGAATTCCAGCCGCACTATCAGCGCATCACGCAAGGCAACCAGGTGCAGATCTACCAGGAGCTGATCAAGGATTCGGCCGGCTATCTGACCACATCGTTCCTGCGCCGCGTGCAGCCGGTCAAGGACAACCGGGTGCGACCGCGGGGCTTCGATCCGAAGCTGTTCCTGGCCAACCCGTCGCCATACATCCGCATCCTTGGCGAAGTGGAAGGCGAGGCCGCGAACGATCCGAACTACACCGATCCGGCGCTGACCGGTGCGGACGAAGTGCGCTATGAAATCCGTCTGCCGCCCGGCGATATCGCACGCATCGCGCGCGTACGCGCCACGCTGTACAGCCAGAGCATTCCGCCGTTCTACCTGCAGCAGCGCTTCGCCGACGCCAAGGTCGGGCCGGCGCAGAGCAGTGAGATCCAGCGGCTGTACTACCTGACCAGCCATCTCAACACGGGGCAGGGCACGCGGATCGAGAACTGGAAGTTGCCGCTGGTGACGACAGCGGCACCGGTGCGCTAGTGCGGAATGTGACGATGTGGAACAGCATCGGAACGCGCCTGGCAGAGCCGTGACGCCAGGCAGATCGAGGGATTTTCCGGGCTACACGCGGTGTCCGGCGAGTGCCGGCGCCGCACGCGTGCCGACGACAAAGGTCCGCCACGCATAGCCCCACGGAATCACCAGCACGAGCAGCGGCAGCGCGAGGAAGGATTCGGCGACCGGCTGTGCGGACGAGCCTTCCATCGTGCCGGCGCGCCACAGCGGGACGGCGACGAAGGCCAGCCAGATCGCCTTGTAGCCCAGCGTGAAAAACAGGATCGGCAGCCAGCGCAGCGGATGGAACAGGCCGAACAGCGCGAGCACCGGATAGGTCGCCCAGACGGCCCACGCGACCGCCGATAGCGGCGCCCACTCGCCCTCGTGCGACAGCAGCACGCGCCAGGCAGTCGGCGCCACGAATGCCAGCATCAGCAGGTAGAACACGCGCAGTCCCCAGATCTGGAACGGGCGCACGCCTTCATGGCGTAGCGGGTCGGAACGGAAAGGGCGGGCAAAATCCATGGTGATTCCTCGGTAGACGGGAAGGGTGGCTGTTTTCGGCGGCACGCTCGTCGAAAGCCGGAAACGGCTGCGCCGGACGATCAACGGCGCGAAGGGCTCGAACGAAGCTGCAAGTCAGGGCTCGTCGTCGGTGTCCGCAGCGACTCGGTCCGTCGGATCCTCCCGTCGCACCTCGAGCAGTTCGCCGGGCTGGCAATCGAGCGCGACGCAGATCGCCTCGAGCGTAGAGAAGCGGATCGCTTTGGCCTTGCCGGTCTTGAGGATCGACAGGTTGGCCACGGTGATGTCGACGCGCGCCGCCAGTTCGGTCAGCGTCATGCGCCGTTCGTGCAGCTTTTCGTCGAGGCGCACGAGGATGGGCATGTCACACCGTGCCTTCGAGGTCGGCGCGCATCTGCGCACCGTGTGCGAAGACGCCGGCGAGCACGAACAGCAGCAGCACCGAGAGCCACGGTGCGAACGAGAACGCATCGATCTGGCCGGCTTCCCACACCGTCGCCGCGATCGCCGCGACGACCAGCCGCAATCCTTCCAGCGCCGCCACACTCCACGCAATCACATCCAGGCGCCGGGCGTTGTCGAGGATGAAGGGATCGCCGACCCGCACCGTATCGACGATCGCCAGCAGGCGTCGCAGGATCGACTGCACGATCGCTGCGCCGATCAGACCCACGACGATGATGGCGCGCAGACCATGACCCAGCAGCGGATGCGCGTTGGCGGTCTCGAACCCGAGCGGCCGCTGCGGCCAGCCGTCGATGAAGAAACTCCAGACCAGCAGCGCAGCGAGGCCGAGGGCGTACAGCGCATTGAGGACGGTCAGGCCTCGGATGACCGGCGCGGCGACGGCACGGGCTTTGGCGCTGGTACGGGTCATGAGCGGCCTCCAGACATATCGTGAAACGATGTTATTCGCATCGATAAACAATATGCAAGCATGCCAGAGGTCATTTCTCATGCCTGCGCATGATGCCTGTCTGCTCTGGCGGGCGAGCCGGTCGATCCCACGCAGGCGCCTCAGGTCGGTCGATACTGCCCAGGCCCGGCGCTTCACCATTGATGGCGTAATGCAGCCATCGACAGGATGCGCAGCGCGACACTGAGCGTCGAGGAAGGGGTCTGGTCAGGTAGCGAGGATCGGAGGGCTCGTTTGCAGCAATTGATTCTTTTGCTTTGTTGTGCACAAAGATCAAGGCAGCCAAGGCGTGCGTGGCGATCTGGATTCGATCTGCGGCAAGCCTCGTCGCAGCAGTGCTCGCGGCGATGCTGAAGCTCCGCCAGCTTGCTGCGAAGCAGAGGGCTCAAAAGCCCTGCGGCGCGAGCGTAGCGCCGAACAAGCCACCTGGGCTGCTGCGATCATCCGCATCGCTTACCAGCAGCAACCGTATGAAGGCGCCGTCCTGATGCGCGTCGATTCCCTCGATCTTCCGCACGGGCTGCACGAATTCCAGCCTTTGCACCTGCCCGTCAGCGCCGAGGACTCCTATCGCCGCACCGATGCAGGGACCGTCGTGGTAGGTGTCGTCGACGCTTTCCGCAACGGCACTGAATACCAGCCGGCCGTCGGGCAATGCCGCCGCATCGGTGAAAGCCAGCGGAACGCCGTCGATGTGGCCCAGGTCGATCGTCAGTACGTCGATGGGCAGCTCGGGCAGGTGCAGCGCGTCGGTCGAGCACAACGCATGCAGCACATCCGCAAGCGGAAGCCGGATCAGTGCGTTCTCGGGATGGCCGCCACTGGCTCGTTGCAGCAATACGATCTGCTGGCCGCACAGCGCCGCGCCTTCGATGTTCAGCGCCGGAAAGCGTCGTTTCAAGGGTGCGTACAACGGCGAAAGGTCGACACGGTGTGGCGTGCCGCTCGGCGCGCCGGAGTCATCCAGACCCAGCAGGACTCCGGTTTGCCGATTAGGTCTGGAGCCGGACGCGAACGCGAGCAGCGCACCGGTCCGATGGCTGGGGAACGGCGGCAAGCGTACCAGCGCTTCCAGATCGCGTTTGCGCGCTTTGCGCGCCTTCGCCTCGTCCGGTAGATCGCCCGGAAAGAGTCGTAGCTTGATGCCGTCGTGTTGTCCGGTGAGATCGAATACGCCGAGGTATAGCTCGTCGTCGGCGACCACGTACAGGAACCGACCGGCGACCACGATGCCGCTGGCGGCGCTGAGGTGATCCGGCGCAGCGGCGTGCGACGCGGAGAACGTCAGCTGGCCTACGGGTTGGAGGTCGATCATCGGCAGAGTCTATGCCCAGAGCAATTCGCCCGCGTAGTGCATGCGTTTCCAGCGGCCTGATTGACCTGGCGGGCTGCGGCCGGGCGTTCGGAGACTTCAGTTCGGCGGCGCCGCGTAGCGCGAAGGCCGACGTCGCCGCTGACGACGTCAACGGCGATCCTCGCGAAGCGTGGTGGGCATCCGCGCCCGATCGTTTCCCTGCGCCCGATCAGGTGCCGGGCACGTCGAACACGCAGGGCGGCAGTTCTGGCGAAAACGCGTGTTGCGCGATGACCAACGACTGGTCGTCCACCGAGCCCGGGCCGATCATGCCGGGGCCTTCGACGTGACCACGCACCTTCACGGTGTAGTCGTCCGCCCGCGTGACGCTGCAGGCGACCACGATGCCAACGCTTTTTGCACGCAGGTTGCTTTCGGTCGTGTCGCCGTCGTTGGAACACAGCGCGTTGAGGATATCGTTGGTTGGCGGAACCTGCCGCGCTGTGATGTTCAGGATGCTCCGGTTCACGACGATGTCGTATTCGACATGGCCACGCTCGACCTGGCATTCCGCGAAGTAACTGATAACGAGCGAGCGAGGTCCGGCGATGTTTTCGATCTTCGTGGAGATGAAAACGGCATCCAGATTTCCGACCGGCACCGGTACAGAATCGGCGGTCACGGAAGTGATAACGTCGGCGCTCGCCAGTGGGGAGAGCATCACGCCGAGCGTCAGCAGCGCGGCGGTCGGAAGGCGGATTCGGCTGTTCATCGCGAGGTCCTCAGGGTTTGCGGATGGAGGCACCCTATCGGGTGCTTTCTCACATACGCGTAGCCGGGCAATCAGGGATCACGCGAAGTGGATTTATCGAATCGTTCAAGAAGTGCATTCGGCCCCGGAGGCGGGGCGGCGCAGGAACTACGCGTATGGATTCCGCGTGCCTCATTACCGGCGGGCGCGCCAGCAATTCAGGCGTCACAGACCGCGACGGTCCTGCCCCTTTAGCACGTGTCGGTGCGGCCGATCAGCGGTGTCGGATCGAATGCTCGCATGAACCCCAAAGCCGACCCGTTCGAGGGACTCCCGAGCGATTCGCTGCTTGGCCCGGGTGGCATCATCGTCGGTGCCGGCCGTGATCAGATGGCACGGCATGCCTTTGAATAGCGGCCTTCCGGCGACCCGGTCCACGGCTTTCTGCGCGGTCGGACTCCCGTCATAGGCGATCGCGAAACGCGGGATCGGTGTGAACGCCCGCGAGGCCAACAGCACGGGACGGTGCACGGCGCGCACGACGCGCTCCAGCTCGGCGCGCAGGTGCAGCGTGGCGAAGTCCGCATGCTCGCCGCACTTGCCCAGCACGAAGAGGCGAACATCGGCCTCGATATCGGTGAGCGTGTCGACCAACGCGCCATGGCGCAGCCGCTGGCCAACCTCGGAACGCCAAGGCTCTGCGTGCGGCAGAGACGAGTCGCTGCATCGAACGCATCGGCGTCGGACTGTCCGGCGCCGATACCGTGCAGCGCAGCTACCGGATTGCTCCCGCATCGCCGCGCAGCAGCGAGAGTTGCAGCTCGACGCGCTTGAGCTCCCGCAACATGCGATTGACCTCCATGCGGTTGCCCATGAAGGTCTTGCACAGTGTCGTGATCTGGAACAGGAACAACGCTCCAACACCCCATTTCACGGCCAGTAGCGCGTCGCTCGTGTTCGTCATCTGCCACAGCGCATAGACGCCGACCAGGAACGAAACGCCGATTGCGATGTTGACCAGCCACATGACCCATGCCATGGGACCGCGGAACAGCCCGAACGCCTGGGCCAGATAGCCTGGTTCGGCGTGGCTTGCCAGCAACGCACGGTCTTCTTCCGTCAGCGCCTGGCCAATGAGATCGTCAAACTTGCTCACGATTCTTCTCCTTCCAAAATCGCGCGTACTTTGCGCCGCGCATGCATGAGCCGGGTCTTGACCGTGCCCGGTGGGACGTCCGTGGCGATGGCAATCTCCGCCACACTGAGTTGTTCGAGATAGAACAGGGCCATCGCCGCACGTTGTGACGCCGGCAATCGGCCGAGGGCTTCCACTACGATGGACAGTTCGGCGGCGAACTCCCCGGAGGCGTGGTCTGGCGTTTCCAGCAGATGCCCGGGCTCGCTGTCTTCGGACACCAGTAAACTGCGGTCGTCAACGAGGAAAGCCCGCTGACAACGTCGCGTCACGATGCGGTAGGCCCACGCGGGAAACGCCGCGACGTCGTCGAGCCGTCCTAGCCCCTTGAGGATCTCCATCCTCGCCTCCTGCACCATGTCCTTGGCGCGATCGGCGTCACCCAGCACCCGCCACGCATGACGCCACAACCTCGGTTGCCAGCGAGTCACCAACCGCCGCAGCGCCGGCCGATCGCCGGTGATCGCCGCGGCGACCAGAAACTCGTCGTAGATTCGTTCGCTGTCCCGCGTCACGTCAGGCGGCCATCCTCTGGAACACGGAATACAGGTGCGACGCCGAGGGGCGATTGGTTCAATCCGCAGCGGGATTGACCGGCGGCAGCTATCGGCACTGCCCAAGCATGAGGCTCAAATGGGATGCGCTGACGCTCACGACTCGACGTACGGCACCGTGAGGTTTCGCCTGACCGTGCTGACGGCACGACAGGGTGGCGCGCGGTGGTTCGAATGGGCAGCACGGCATGGTGCAAGGTCGCCGACCTCGGCACGCGGGCCGTTGGCAAGGTGGTGCGCGAACGGATACTTGCACGCTATCTGGCCGATCGTCGGTCCGAACTGATCGTCGGGACGCCCGTGGACGAAGATCATCCAGGCGACATAACGACAGCACTTGTTGACGGCGGACACGGGGAGGGACTCGAATTCGGACGCGTGGTTCAACGGCCGGCGACATCGGAGCGACGTCGACCGGCATCGAACGCTATCGCAGGTCCAGCTCGTGATGAATCAGCACGACGCACTGCGAGGCGAACAGCATCTTCGATCCCAGCGAGATCTTCTTTGCGCCCAGGCGTTCGAGGCTGTGGAACGTCTTCTTCGGCATCGGAATGTGGTCGGTCAACAGGAAACAGGGATCGGCCGCAAATGCCTGTTCGCGTATCGATGTGCCTTTCCGGTCCATGACGTAGAGCGGTAGCGTCTCGGCGATTTCCTGCACCAGCCGTTCGAAGCTGACGGTGCGCACGATGACCCCCGTCTCCACCGGCCGCGTCTCGTCCTTGCCCATTCCTTTGGATACATCCAGGGCCTTCGCGACCTTGCCGAGCAGCGCCTGTTCGTGAAAGCCACCGATGTCATGCATCGCGCCGGATTCGAAGCGAATCGTGCGGGAGAAGTCCTGGGTGCTTTCGAGCACCAGATACACCACCACATCCGCCCGGTGCGACTGCGCCACGAAGATCGCATTCATCAGCGTGTGCGCGAGGATTTCGGCATGCGCTTCCTTGCCGACGGAGGCCAGCAGCTTCGCGCTGTCCGTGGGTGCCGCGCGCGCTCGGAGTACAAACGTTCGCCTGTTCGTCGTGACCATTGACTTATCCCGGAAGTGGATCGATGACGTGCGCCGGACTGCACCACGGCCTCGACCGATGCCGGCGTTTCGACGTTGCGATTCTTGCGACGCAGCTACGAGGTTGCATTGCCTCCCGAACCGACGAGTGACTCCGCGCCGCGCATCGGGAATCGCTCCGGCTGTCGAGGCCGGGCGCGAAAGTCCGTGGCAGCAGAAGGGTATCTCGGCGACCGGTGCGGTGCCCAACGCAGGGCCAGCGCTGCCCTGTAGTTCTGGTCTGCTCTCGGACGTGATACCCGCCGTTCGCGCATGAGCCCCGATGAACCGCGGATACGGTGACCCAGCACCACGCCGGTGCGCCGGACTACTTTCCGGAGTGGCCGCTGCCCGTCGACGGCGGGGCATACGCCGCCGACCAGACATTGCCGTCACCGGCGCTGCACGACGCACCGGCCTGACCGATCTGGTAAGGCCCGGTGTAGATCGGGCAGCGGCAGTTCGCGAATCCGGTCGGCTTGCCCTTGCCGTCGCGCTCGACCGTGCAGGAGGCCGTCATGCAGCCGGCATAGGGCGCTGCGTTGGGGCAATCGGTCTGCTGGACCCCGTAGCTCTTCGCGCGTGCAAAGCTGAAGGTCGAGACCAGTTCGGCATCCGGTGCCATGGGCGCCTTGCCGCTGGCATCCGCCTGTAGGTAGTCGCAGACGGGCGCGGTCGGCAGGGTCGGCGGCGTTGCGCCTGTCGCGGACGCGATGCGGCCGGGCAATTCGTCGGACGCCAGGTTGCGGCACTTCTCGCCATTCAGTCCGCAGACACGGACGGTTTCGATATAGGCCTCGGTGTTGCGGATCGAATGGATGTCCACATACGAGTTGCCCGATTCGGCATAGCAGCGGCAGTCCGCGATGTTCGCGTCCTCCGCGGAAATGGTGCAGGGCAGAGAGGGCAGGGCCGCGACACCACGCTTCTTCTTCGGCGCGGCGTCTGGCCCTGAGTAATAGCACAGCGCGTAGGAAGTCGACGAGCAGGCCAGGAAATTGGTCGGCGAGAGCACGATATTGGCCGCCGCGGGCCCGTATTCCGTCGTCCAGAACTCGTTCGGCACGTACGGGGCTGGACAGTTCTGCGTGCAGGTGGCGGGATTCTGGGCTGCGGCGGAGCCGGCCAGAAGCACGAGCGCAAGCCATCCCAGCAGACGATGTACTCCGGTGTTCATGGCGTCGTTCCTCGTGGTGGCAGGATTCTGCGAGGTTTTAGCATTTTTCACCAAGCCTATAAATGACCAGCCGGCGCCGCGCGACGGTCCGCGCGGTCAGTGTGCGTGCGTGGAAAAAGACTCCGACCGGCTCTTCGGACCGGGCGCATTGCGCCCCGCGGCGGCGCACCGTCAGGCGGCGCGCCGCTCACGCAGCCTTTCGCGAATCGACGGGCTGTATTTCACGATGCACCAGAGTGCACGCAGGCCGTCCTTCCAGCCGATTTTTTTGCCTTCGGCATAGCTTCGGCCGCAGTAGGAGATCCCGACTTCCTGGATACGGCACCCGGCTCGCGCGACCTTGGCGGTGACTTCCGGCTCGAAGCCGAACCGGTCTTCCTCGATCCGGATACCCTGGATGATCTCGCGACGGAAAACCTTGTAACAGGTTTCCATGTCCGTCAGATGCAGGCCGGTGAACACGTTCGACAGCCGCGTGAGCACCTGGTTGCCGATCCAGTGCCGAACGCGCATGCGAGGCGGTCGTCCATCCCCGAAGCGCGTGCCGAAGACGACGTCGGCGCAGTCCGTCAACAGCGGCTCCACCAGCAGCGGATAGTCGTCCGGATCGTATTCGAGGTCGGCGTCCTGGATGATCACGATGTCGCCGGTCGCGGCGCGGATGCCCGTGCGCAGTGCCGCGCCCTTGCCCTGATTGATATCGTGATAGAGGATCTGCTGCACCAGCGGTGCGATCTGCGTCTCGAGGATAGCTCGCGTCCCGTCGCGCGAGCAGTCGTCGACGATGATGATTTCCTTGGTCGCGTAGGGCGACAGGCGCACGGCGTCGACGAGCGCGCGAATGGTGCGCTCCTCGTTGTAGCAGGGAATCACGACGGACAATTTCATCGGCATCGTTCCCTCGGCTCCGAGCGACGTATCGGTAGCGGCTTTCATCCGGCCAGCATCACGAGTCCTACCAGCGCGTACAGGCATCGGTACCGCCGTTGCATCCACACCGCGGTCTCGAAACTCAGTCCGCGCCGCAACGCGCGCAGCGACCACGCGAGGTGCAGGAGCCAGGCGACGGGGCTCCATAGCAACAGCCTCGGCAGAACGCTAAAGGCGGCGAGCCCGGTCAGCATCGCATAGGCCGCCGTGAACGTGACCAGGCTCGCGAGGAACGCGCGCCGGCGACCGAATGCCACGGCGTTCGTACGTATCCCGTTGACGAGATCGCCGTCAAAGTCGCGCACTTCCTGATTGAGGTGGCCTGCTGCGAACACCAGGCCGAAGAACAGGCCGATGCCGACTCCGGTCGAGTCGAGTGTGTGGGCCAGCGTATAGCCGAGCAGGAAGTGCAGCGTGCCGCCGACCAGATGATTGATCGACGAGGCGACGGGCGTGTTCTTGCCAAGCACCGGTGAGCCCGAGTACAGGAACCCGAGCGCGGCGATTGCGGCGCCGAACAGCAACGCGGCCGCGCTGACAGCGGCGAACGCAACCATAGCGAGTACGAGGAGCACGCTCGCAGTCCATCCGACTTCGCGCCTGACTATGCCTTCGCGACTGAACACATGCGGCGCGCGCAGCGGGTCGCGCAGATCGCTTTCATGCCCGGCCCAGTCGTTGAAGACGAAGATATGCGCTGTGAGCGCGCAGCTGCCGAGTGCGAGCAAGCCGGGCGCGATGATCCCGTCGCGCTCGATGCGGTAGCCGCCGAGAAAGATACCGAGGATCGGCGACGCCTGCAGCGCGGCCACTTCCAGCGCCCGCGTGGACGCGAAGTGCCGGACGATGCGCCCGTAGTGCCGGATCGTCGCTTCGCTCATGGCGCGGGTCGCGGCGTCGGTTCGGGGTCAATGCCGGCCGCTTCGTAGAGGCGCAACCACAGTGCGTAGCCGACATCCTCCGACCAGTAGTAACGGCGTACCGTCGCGCTCAGATCGTTGTGGTACAGCAGGGGTGGCGAGGCGCGCAGCTGCGCGAAGTCGTCGGCGCCGAGCTGCGTGAGCACGCGGCGCGCCGCCTGGCGCGCCTCGATGTTTCCGGGGGATGCCGTGATCCCGACGAGCACCTGCACGGCCTCGCTCCAGATTGCCTGTCCGGCGACGGGCAGCGCCAGCCGCTCGACCGGCGGCGGCAGCGCACAGCCGCGCTGCCCAAGCTCTGCCACGCGCAGATACGGCAGCAGCGCCGACTTCGCGTAATAGACCCAGATGTCTTCGTCGTGAAACGAGCGCTGCAGGTTGCCGCACAGTGCGTGTGCTGCCGGCGGATCGAACTCGCGCAACATCAGGTATACGTGCAGCTGGATGGCGATGTCGGTCGGGTTCGGATCGCTGCCGGGATCGAGGCAGCGATAGTCCTTACGCGGCGCGAGCCAGGTGCGGTAGAAGCCCCGAGCATCGCGATAGCGCGCGAGTACGTCCAGCATGGGTTTGCGTCGGGGATCGCTGGCGCCGCGGCCGGCGATCCGCCACACGAGGGCCGTGTCGTCGGCGTCCGGCGTGATGGCGCAGCCCAGCGTGCCGATCGTCGGTCCGTCCGGTAGCCCGTGGTAGCGCACGAGGCCGTCGCTCTCTATCTGTGCGGCGAGATGTGTGCGCGCCTGGTCCAGTACGCCATTGAGGCTTTGCGTTTGCGCGAGCGGCGCGAGCAGGTCGACCAGCGTCGAGGTCAGGAACGTGTTGAGTTCCGGCTGCGGCGCCTCGTAGCGAGGGCTTGTGGTATGCGCGGTGAGCCAGGCGCCGTAATCCGTCTGATGCTTGCGCAGCAGCGAGTTCGCGCGTGCGGCTATCGACTCCAGCGCTGGCGCTGACAGTGGCGGCGACTGCTCCTCACCCATCATCGCGAGCCGTTGCGGCCTTACGGTCACGCGCTGCTCGCGCACGATGCGGAAATCGCTTCTGGGGTCGACGCGAACGGCGAGCTGCAGCACCTGTTCGCCGGGTGCAACACCCCAGAGGTTCGCGGCAATCCGCCAGCCGGTCGGCGCGCGCGTGCGCATCGCCTCGTCGACGTCCGCGCGCGGCAGGAACTGCGTCGTCGCGCCGATGACGACGCCATCCACGAGCAGCAACAACTGGGCCGGCGAGCGCGCGCACGCGAGTGCCCAGCCTTCGAGCACCGCGCCGGGTTCCAGCTCGGGCAATGTTGCGGCTGTAGGCAGCCGCGTTTGCCCGATCCGGTCGATCGTGCCCATCGCGTCGCACAGCAGTTCGCCGGTTGCCGGCGGATGGCGCAGCTCGGCAATGAACGGGATGTTTTCCAGATCCCATGCGCCGCGCATGGAGGCCGGGTCTGCCGTGAAAATCTTCTCGTCGCTCGTCTTGGTGTACCAGAACGCGCCCACCGTCTGCACGCCGACCGAAAAGGCGATTGTCGCGACGAAGAGGCCGCGTGCCACAGGGCGCAGAACGAGCGGCGCAGGCGCGAGCATCCACACCAGGATGGGCAGGATATCGGTGAGCCAGCGCGGTCCCCACGAGGTACCTGCCCGCCAGTCGCCTTGGGCGTAGAGCAGGAGCTGGCCGATGACGGCAAGAGCCAGCACCATGGCGAGCGCTCGCGTGTCGGGCGATCGCAGGCGCTGGATCAGTCCGACCACGACGAAGGCGAGGAACGGCGAAAAGATGAGCAGCCCGCGCGCCGGACTGACCAGCAAGCCGGCCAGCCCCGACCAGTCGCCCTGGAAGAAATTGACCGGCGGCTTCACCACGCCGTATCCGCCGGCGAGATGGCCCATGAAGCCCACGTTGTAGTACAGCAGCGCTGCCATCGGGACGACAGCACCGGCGATCAGCCACGCCGCGCTGCGCCAGTCCCGCCATACGACGAACAACCCGATGGCCGCGGCAACCAGCGCGTCCGGAGGTCGATTGGCCGCCACGAGAACGCAGACGACGCCCAGGAGCGCGAGCCGCGCGGCGCTCGCGGGAGCGAGGACCAGCAGCAGGGCCAGCGCGATCAGGAATTCCCCGGTCCCGTGTTGCCACAGGGCCTGGCTGGAAATCATCCAGGTATTCGTGCCGAAGGCGAACGCGAGGGCCAGCGGCAGAGCCCATCGGTTGCCCTCGCGACGCAGCAGCACAAACACGAGGACGCTGGCCGCCGCGGCGAGAATCGACGCCGCGAGCTTCTCCATCCATTCCGCTACGCGGTCGACGTGCGGCTGTTCCCAGCCGCGCGCGTCGAGCCAGTAGGCCGCGGGTGCATACAGCGGCGCCACGAGCAACGGCGTCACCACCGGATAGAACGAAGCGAGCTCGTGCTCGCGCGTGCGGATCAGCCAATAGGCGGTCGGTTCGTAATAGACGACTTTCCCGTCGTCGTTCGCTGGCCGGTAGCGCGGGAGGGCCATCGGATGACCGTGCGCGAACAGGCGTGCGTGTGTACCGGGCTCTAGCGTGCCGTCGTGCCACAGCATCAGCGGCAGGTAGCGGGCGGCCACGCTGTCCCCGGCACCGATCTGGCGCAGGTTCGCGTTATAGATCAGCAGACAGGCCAAGGCCAGGATCAGCGGCGCCATCAGCGATCGCAGGCGTGAGCGGCGCGCAGGCCGCACGGCAGTGGTCATGGGAGATGAGGGCGCATGGCGCGCAAGCTTAGCGGATCGACACAGTCCGGTGGCCTTGGTAACTTGGTCGCTTGATCACGGAAGAAGTGCAGACCTTAGATGCAGCCGAGCGGGCAGAGAACACTGGTGACGGGCGGTGCCGGTTTTCTCGGGTCCCACTTATGCGATGCACTGGTCCGACGTGGCGACGACGTGCTTTGCGTGGACAATTTCCACACCGGTACGCGCGACAACATCGCATCGCTGCTGGGGCATCCGCGCTTCGAGTTGCTGCATCACGACGTCACGGCGCCGCTCGATGTCGAGGTCGACCGCATCTTCAATCTCGCTTGTCCGGCGTCGCCGGTTCACTACCAGCACGATCCGGTGCGCACGACGAGAACCTGCGTGCATGGCGCGATGAATATGCTCGCGCTCGCCGAGCGCCGGCGCGCTCGCATCCTGCAGGCGTCGACCAGCGAAGTCTACGGCGACCCGGACGTCCATCCGCAGCCCGAAAGCTACTGGGGCCGGGTCAATCCGATCGGCCTGCGCAGCTGCTACAACGAAGGCAAGCGCTGCGCCGAAACGCTGTTTTTCGACTATCGCCGTCAATACGATCTCGACATCAAAGTGGTGCGAATCTTCAACACCTACGGTCCACGCATGTATGTCGACGATGGCCGCGTCGTCAGCAATTTCATCGTGCAGGCGCTTCGCGGCGACGACGTCACGCTCTACGGCGACGGCAGCCAGACACGCTCGTTCTGCTACGTCGACGATCTGATCGAGGCGATGCTGGCTGCGATGGAGTCGCCGGCCGGGTTCACCGGCCCGGTCAACCTGGGCAACCCCGAAGAACTGAGCATGCGCGAGCTCGCCGAACGCGTGCTGCGGCTCACCCGCAGCCCATCGCGGATCGTCCACCTCCCGCTGCCGCCGGACGATCCGAGAGTTCGTCGGCCGGATATCGGTCTGGCCCGCCAGGCGCTGGGTTGGCAACCCAAGGTGCCGCTCGATGACGGGCTGCGGGAAACGATCGCCTATTTCCGTGCGCGCGTGAACGTATGAGGCACGAGCAGCGAAGCAGGGGAGCGCAACGCACGGCGATCATCGTCGCGGGCATGCATCGCAGCGGCACGTCGGTGACGACGCGCATAGTCAACCTGCTGGGCGCGCAGCTCGCCCGGGATCTGATTCCCGCTGACATCGGCAACGAGCGCGGTCACTGGGAATCGCGTGCGGTACAGGACGTGCACAACCGCATGCTCGCGGAACTCGGTTCTGATCTGTATTCACCGGTGAACTTCCCGGCCGAGTGGTTCGACAGCGCCGTCGCGCGGCAATGGATCGGCCGCCTGCGCGATCTGCTCGCCGAGGAATATCCCACGTCGACCTTGTTCGTGCTGAAGGACCCGCGCATCGCGCTGTTTCTTCCGCTCTGGGTGGAAGCGATGCGCCTATCGGCTATCGTCCCGCGATTCGTGCTGCCGTTCCGGCATCCCGATGCGGTGGCGACCTCGCTGGAAGTGCGCGAGCGCAGGCTAGCCAGCGGCAACGCATTGCCGCACGCGCAGGGCATCGCGGTATGGCTACGCTATGTGCTGGCGGCGGAAAACTTCACGCGTGGTCACGCGCGGACGTTCGTCGCATTCGACGAGGTGCTGGCTGACTGGCGTGCGGCGTTCACGCGCATGGGCCAGCAGCTCGATGTCGACTGGCCGGAGTGGCTGCGAGCAGGCAGCGAGATCGATGATTTCCTCGATACCGGTGCAGGCGGACACAAAACCGGCAGACCTGCGGAGGGTGCGATCGGGATCTGCGCGGACGTCTACGCAAGCCTCGCGCAGGCGGTAGAGTCGCCGCATTCGGCGTTGCCCGCATTCGACGCCGCGGCGCAGGCCCTGGCAGCAGCGCAAGCCCTGCTCGGCCCCTGCCTGATTGCCAGGGAGCGCGTGTTCGACGATCTGCGCCAGCGCGCCGATACCGCCGCGCAGCGGCACGACATCGAACGCGCGGAGATGCATGCCCGATTTGCCGTCGAAATCGGCTTGCGCGATACGCGCATCGTGGAGGCCACCGTCCATGCGCGACGCCTGGAAGAAACCGTCGAAACGCTGGAGCGGGAACGCAGCAGCGCCTTGGACTATGCCCGAACGCTGGAGCAGGATCGCGACCGCACCGTCGAGAGCGAGGCAAAGCAGGAGCGCGAGCGCGCTGACATGCATCGCCGGTTTGCCGAGGAAATCGAATTGCGCGACAGGCGCATCGCCGAGGCCACCGTCCACGCCCGACGCCTGGAAGAGACCGTCGAAACGCTGGAGCGGGAACGCAGCAATGCCTTGGACTATGCCCGATCGCTGGAGCAGGAGCGCGACCGCGCCGTCGACATCGAGACGAAGCGCGAGCGCGAGCGCGCTGCCACGCACGCCCGGTTCGCCGCCGAAATCGATGCGCGCGATGCCCGCATCGCCGAGGCCGCCGCGCACGCGCAACGCAGGGACGAAACCGTCGAAATGCTCGAGCGGGAGCACGGCAACGCCTCTGCCTACGCCCGATCGCTGGCGCAGGATCGTGACCGCGCCATCGAATACGCCCAATCGCTGAAAGAGAGCCGCGACGAAGCGCTGGCGTATGCGCAGGCGCTCGAGGAAGCGCGCGAAGAGGCGACGCGGCAACGGCGATCGGCGCTGCTTGCATCCAATGGACTGCCGGTGTTTTTCACGATCGCCTCGCGCAACTATCTGGCTTACGCCATGACGTTGATGCAGTCCGTCGCTGCGCACTATCCCGACGCGCCGAGGTACCTGATCCTCGCCGACCGCGATGAAGGTGACGACGCGCTCGCCGGTGCCCCGTTCCTCACGATTCCTGCCGAAGCACTCGCGCTGCCGGATTTCGACGCGTTCGCGTTTCGCTACACCATCATGGAATTCAATACGGCGATCAAGCCGTATGCGTTCGCCCATCTGCGTCGGCGCCATCCGGGCGCCGGCATCGTCTACCTCGATCCTGACGTGTTCGTGATCGAGCCGCTGATCGAGGTCGAAGCCGCATTCGCGGGCGGCGCACTGGCGGTGCTGACGCCGCATCTCGTCGAACCGGTCGACGACGATCGTCAGCCCGGCGAGCGCGAGATCCTCGCGAGCGGCACCTATAACTGCGGATTCGTGGCGATCGGCGCTCACGCCGAGGCCGACCGCCTGATCGCCTGGTGGGCGGATCGCCTGGAATTCGGTGCGTTCAGCGACACTGCCGCGGGCCTGTTCACCGATCAGAAGTGGGTCGACCTGGTGCCGGGCCTGTTTGCGGACGTCCATGTCCTGCGTGACCCGGGATACAACCTCGCCTACTGGAATTTGACGCAGCGACCGGTGTCGCGCCACGGGACTCACTGGTACGCCGGCAAGCATCGGCTGGCGTTCGTTCACTTCAGCGGCGTCGATCTCGATCGTCCGGCGCAATTCTCCAAGCACCAGAATCGCCACACGCAGGCGACGATCGGGAACCTGCGGCCGCTGTACGCAGACTACCTGGATCGCCTCGCCGCCAACGGCCATGCGGAGCACCGCATCAAGCCCTACGCGTTCGGCCGATTCGCCGACGGCGAGCCGATCTGCGATCCCGTCCGTGCCGTCTTCCGGCGCTATTTCGACAAGGGTGCAACGCAGCCGCAGCGTGACCCGATCGCGATGGATCGGCGGCTGTACGACCTGCCCTGCGATGAACTGCCCGCGCGCGTCGATGCGCCGATGACACGGGTGATGTACGCCGCGTGGAAAATGCGCGCCGATCTTCAACACGCCTTCGACCTCGGCCGGGCGGAAGGCAGGCGCGGCTTCATCCGCTGGTTCGCTCGCGCGGCGCAACGCGAAATGGGCATTCCGGAGCGGCATCTCGAACCGGCGCGCGGCGCGTTGACGGCGCTCAGGGCCTATGACGCGCAGGACTCCACCGAGGCGCAATCGCGTCTCACATCGGGACCAGCACGGCGTGCAGCGTCGCTGTGCCTGGACGCGATCAATTGGAGCTACCGCTTTCGTCCGGCGCGCCGCTTCTACGCCATGATCCCGGAAAGCACGCGAAATCGCGTCCGCCGCCGGCTCGAACGCATCGCGGGACGACATGCCGCAGTCGCTCCGACATCGATTTCACCAGGCCAGACGGGCATCAATCTCGTGGGCTATGCGCACGGCGAATTCGGCGTTGCCGAGGTGCTGCGCCGGTATGCGCATGCGCTGCAGCGCGGAGGAGTGCCGTTCGTCGTGCGCAATTTCGACACCGGCATCGCCAGCCGCCAGGCGGATCGCAGCATGCAGCGCTTCCTGTCGCAACACTGCCGCTACGACGTGAACCTGTTCTGCATCAACGCGGACATGATGCCGATCGCGCGCGAGCAGTTGGGCGATGCGGTCTTCGCCGGGCGCTACAACATCGCCTGCTGGTTCTGGGAACTGGAAAAATTTCCCGAAGCCTGGCATGGCGCGCTCGATCTCGTCGACGAAGTCTGGGTGAGCTCGCCGTTCGTGCGCGATGCGATCGCCGCCTGCACGCACAAGCCCGTTCACATCGTGCCGGTTGCGCTTGGCGTGAATCTGCCCGGGCGCTATTCGCGCAGCGAGTTCGGTCTGGCCGAGGGCGTCTTTCTCTGTCTCTTCAGTTTCGATTTCAATTCCTTCGTCGTGCGCAAGAACGCCGACGGCGTAATTGCCGCGTTCCGCCGCGCGTTCGCCGATGGCCGTCGCGACGTGCGTCTGGTGATCAAGACCACCAATGGCGAACGCTTCCCTGACGCGTTGCGACGGCTGTCCGAGGCCGCCGCGGGCGACGATCGCATCGAGGTGCGCGACGGTTATCTCGACCGCCGCGGCATGTGGGCGTTGCAGGCGTGCTGCGATTGCTATGTCTCGCTCCACCGTTCCGAAGGGCTGGGCCTGGGCATGGCCGAATGCATGCTGCTGGGCAAACCGGTCGTCGCGACGGCGTACTCCGGCAACCTCGCGTTCATGGATGCGGACAACAGCTGCCTCGTCGACTACTCGTTGATCCCGGTGGAGGAGGGCGAGTATCCGGCCTGGCAAGGCCAGCACTGGGCCGAGCCGGACATCGACCAGGCCGCTGCTTACCTGACGCGACTGGCCGACGATCCGGTGTATGCGCGACAGATCGGTGAATCCGCGAAGGAAAGTGTGAGCCAGCGCCTTTCGACCACGACGAGTCTCGCGGCGGTGTCGGCGCGGCTCGCAGAGATCCAGTTGAAACGGCGCGACTGATTTCAACCAGCGGCTAGCGAGCACGAATCTGGACGTCGCGCAGGTAGGCCCAGTCGCAGTCGGCGTTGTTCGCCGGACCCGGCGACACGTCCACTGTCAGTACGCCGTCCGCAGCGACATCCACAGGGCCGAGTTCGAATCGGCGCGCGGGGCGCAGCGCGGCGTCGGCAAACGGGTTGTACGGATACCCAGGCGTCGCGCCGGCGCCACCGGAAATCCTGACCTCCACGCCGTCGCCGCTGCTGCAGCGGTCACTCGAAAATGCGTCGAGGACGATGCCGATCTCGCCGGAGACGACATAGGCGCCGGCGCCGGGCTTGAACGTCAGCTGCGAAGGGCTGTGGAGGAACAGTGCGCGACGTCCTTGTACGTCGATGGCGTGAGCACCACGGGTCACGGCGTGTGGCCGGTGCGAGAAGCCGGGATAGAGCGCATCGAGCATGGCCGCCGACAGTTCGTCGCGGGGCCGGCGCGGCAGTTGCGTCACGTTCCACTGGATGTCGTCGATGAACAGCGGGCGCATCGCATCGCTCTGCGGGACCAGCCGGAACCGCCGCACGACGGGCAGGTCGGCGTCGACGAACAGGCGCACATAGTCGTCGAGCGACTGCACCAGCGGCGAGACCAGGAACCCGCCGGATGCCGCGCCGCGTACGAGCCGGAAGCGTCGGGTCGAGCCGTCGGCGAGTTCCAGCTCGATGAACTGCCCCGGCTCGCGCAGCAGGGTGGCCACGGCTTTGCCCGCGACGGCGAGTTCGGAACGCACCGCCAGCACCGCGACGGTTTCCGGCGTCGTCGGCAGGGCTGTCCATTCGCCCCACGTCGCGTGCTGCCAGCCCGCTTCCGCCGGCTGCGGCGGCGGCGCGGACGCGGCGCTCTTCTCGAGCAGCAGATAGGATTTTTCCACGAGTACCGGATGGTAATTGCGATACAAGGTCGTGAAGGCGAGTGCGTTTTCGCTCGTCGGCAGATTGCCGTCGATCGGCGAATATGCCAGGAGCACGAAATCCGTGCGGTCCGGGCCGCTGTACGCCTTGGCGTTCAACCGCTGCAGGCGCGGCGTATACGCACCATAGCCCTGGAACACCGGCGCCGGCCGGTACGCGAGGCCATTGAAGAGGACCACGCCCTGCTGCGTGCCGACGAGGTCGATGCTGCGCGAACCGACGGTTGCGCGCGTCTGCGGCAAATCGAGCCGGACGCGTTCGCGGTCCAGCGTCGCCACGAGCAAGGGCCGGTAGGTGAGCGGACGCGCGAGCAGTCCGACGTTGCTCCTCAGCGTGCGCAGACTCGCGACCGCCAGCTCGCCGTGCTGGTGACCGATGCCGGGATTGAAGGCGCGATCGGCGATCGGCGCCGCCGCCACAGCCAGGACCATGCTCGCCGCGCGCAGCCAGGACGTCGCCGCTGGCGTCACCGACGGCAGCAGTGGCAGCACGAGCCAGGCTGTCAGAACGAAGATGACGACGTGTGTATCGGCCCGCGTGAAGCCGGCACGCCACGCGACGAAGATCGTAAGGCCGCAGAGCGCGATGCACGCAAGGCGGGATACGTCGCGACGGGCGCGCCATGCGGCCCATAGCACTGCGCCGCCGCTGCCGCCCACGACGGCCAAGCCGTAGAGGTCGTATTTCAACGGCGGAAAACTGCCCATTGCCGCCGTGTAGCCGCGCGAGATTTCGAACACGGTGGCGACGAAGGGGAGGAGGTCGCCGAAGCGCTGGCCGCTCGCGAGCCATAGCGCGAGCGAACAGACCGGAACGAGCAGCAGCCAGGCGACCGCGTGGTACCGCAGGCGAGCGCGCAGCAGCACGATGGTGCCGGCGAGCCAGCAGGCCACGATGAGCAGCAGGGTGCTCATCTTGATGAGCAAGATGGTGGACAGGTATAGCGCTGCGACGACGAGCAGCAGCCACAGCGCTCGCCGGCGGCCAGCGGCGGCATGCATGTACATGCCGGCGAGCGCGATCACCACCCCGGCGGCCGCGACGCGGAGGGCGGAGGCGGGGAGGGCGGGCACGCCGCCACGATAAACCCAGCGATCAGGGGGCGGAGTCGATGCCCGCCCGCTGGTTCCGGGACGGGACGCCGCCCAGCGCCGCCAGGTCGGCGATGGTCTTCGGCAGCATCAGCAGCGCCACCAGCACCGCGCCGTTGCTGAGCGGCTGCCCGGTCGCCTCCAGCCAGGACCGGAGCGGATCG
>NZ_JAVTWC010000137.1:0-24038 GCF_032229445.1 Tahibacter sp. | reverse complement strand
ACAAGCCAATTTCCAGAACCATTTTCGACCGAAAGAATGACCAGCCCCACTTTTCCATCATCGTGATGGCAACGAGGTCCATAATTCTGATCCCGATTCCGCTCATGATGATGAGCGCCGAACCGTAAGCGCACATGAGTAGGGAAACAACGTCCAGCAGTACGGCGCTGAGATTGATCACAAAGCCGAACCATTGGACGCTGATGTCGGGCAACGCACCTATGGTGTATCGCTCCAGCCCGATGGAAGTCCAGGCGTCAAGCAGAAACCCAACTGCCGCCGTGCTGACGAATGGCATCAGCGGAGGCAGCCGACGGTTCCACAGCATCCACCAGGCAAGGAAGCACGCAGCCACCAGTGACGAACACACACCCAGCCCCACGCCCAGGTGCTTGTCCATTCCGATCACCAGTACGTCAAGGGGGTCGGTCCCAAGGCGGGCATCGATGAAACCTTTGGCACCCAAGGAAAAAATAAGGATTCCCAGCGTATACAGCAGCACCTGGTAGCGTCGCCAATTCGTGGATTCGTTCAGATAATCCCGAAGGAGCTGCATGCGTCTTCCCCGCAATGGTGGACGAAATGGAATGCGCAGGCGCGCCTACGCCCGAGCGCAGCCCCGCGAGGCTATCCCACATCTAAACAGGATTGCAATCGCGCATACGTGTAGAACGCGCCTAATGAGATAGAGGCTAGGTCGCTACACCCGGCGCCGTTGCGCACGCCCATCCGGGCGCCTTGCGTTGCGCAGCCGGCTTGCATCGCCTGAACTGCCGGGATGATCACAGTGCCGAATAGATGAAAGCTCTCTCAACAGCCCGGCATGTATGCACGGAGACGGCGCCCTGCCCTCAGCAGTCACGTGTGCCAAACGCAGCTACCGAGAGTTGCTTCTGGCAACGCGAGCGCCGATGATGCGCGCTGGCCGTAGCGGCCGACAGGAGCCTTGATGTATCCCGATGGCTCTTGTGCCTGCTCCGGCAACTAGCTCGCTATATCGCAGCCAGGACCGGATAGCGGCCGATCGATCCGCCGCCTGCCGTCACCGAGATCAAGGTCAAATGCCATGATTGCTGTCAAGGGATTGCGCTTTTCCTATTCGCGCAAGAGCAAACAAAAAGGTGACGCGCCGACCCTCAAGGGCCTGGACTTCGAAGTCCAATCTGGCGAGATATTCGGGTTCCTCGGACCTAGCGGATCGGGCAAGAGCACAACCCAGAAATTGCTTACTGGTATCCTGGCCGGATACGACGGGAGCATCGTGGTCAAGGGGCGGGAGCTATCCGCCTGGGACAACAGCTACTACCGAGAAATTGGAGTCGGCTTCGAAATGCCGAACCATTTCCCCAAACTGACGGCCCTGGAAAACCTGAAGCTGTTCGCCGCGTTTTACGACGGCAATACGCTTGATCCCATGACCCTGCTCGAACAGCTCGGGCTCGCAGCGGACGCCAACAAACAGGTTGGCGCGTTCTCGAAGGGCATGAAAATGCGGCTGAACTTCGCCAGGGCCATCATGCATCGCCCCGGTATCGTCTTCCTGGACGAGCCAACGGCAGGTTTGGATCCCATGAATGCGCGCACGATGAAACAGATCATCAAGACGCTCAAGGCGCAGGGATGTACGGTCTTTCTGACGACGCATAACATGCTTGATGCCGAGGAACTGTGCGACCGCATCGCCTTCATCGTCGATGGCCAGCTCGCCACCATCGGCAATCTGGCGCAAATGAAGCGCACGTTTGGCGAGCCGTCGGTAGTCGTCGAATACCGCACGGGCGGTGAATCCGAATCGCTGCAAAAGGCAGCCTTCGGCCTGCAGACGCTGGCCGAGGATGCCGATTTTCAGCGCATCCTGGCAACGGCCAAGCTCTGGTCCATCCACAGCCAGGAAGCCAGCGTCGAGGAGATTTTCTTCAAGGCTACCGGGACGAAACTGGCGTGAAACCTTTCGCCGCGCTGCTCCGACATGAGCTGCTACTGCTCCTGCGCCAGAATGTCATCGGAATCGCCGTAGCCACTGTGGTGATCTACGCTGCGGCCCTGTATTTCCTGCCGAAGATTTACCATGACACCTGGGTGCCAGCACTGCTGATGAGCGAAATCGTCACCATGGGTGTGCTCTTCATCGCCGCGGTGGTGTTCATCGAAATCAGGCAGCAGACCGTTATTGCATTCGCCGTGACTCCGGTTCCGACGACCACATGGATTCTCGCGAAACTCACCGCATTCACCCTCCTGTCGACTGGCGCAGCGCAAGCACTGCTGATCCTGCAGGGCAGTTTCCCAAACGGCATTGTAGTGACCGTGGCCATCGTACTGAGTGCATTGCTGTACAACCAGATCGGATTCATCCTGGCGGTACTGACCGGCAATATCCGTGATTTCTTTCTGCCGCTGTCCCTGGTGATGGGATTGCTTGCCCTCTCGGTGTATTGGCATCTGGGTGTGGCTGATTCGCCACTGTTCTGGATAATTCCGAGCTATCCCGCAATGGTGCTTCTCGCCTCCGGTGCAACGCCCGCTCCTGCCGCCACCCTGGCGCTCGCGCTGTTGCTGCTGCTTCTGTGGAATGCAGCGACCTTCTGGCTGTGCCGCCACGTTTTCCGTACCCGTATCTGCTCCAGGCTGGGACGCTGAGATGAATCGATACCTCAATGTCATCAATGCCGACCGTAAACGGATCTTTCGCGACCCATTCCTGCTGTTCATGGTCGTCATGCCGATTTTTTTTGCATTGGCGCTGCGGTATTTTCTGCCAGTATTGCGCGAGAAATTCATCGCGAGCCTGGACCTCGCAACCTACTATCCGCTAATCATCGGGTTGTTCGTCGTCACGCCCGCGCTCTACATCTCGGCAGTATTGTCGCTGCAGCTGATCGAAGAGCAGGAAGAGAACATCCTTAGCGCCGTGGCCGCCACGCCATTTTCCCTCAACCGGTATTTCGGCATTCGTCTGACGGGCTATACGGTGCTGGCAGCGATTCTCATGGCCACGGTCCAGGTCATAGTCGGCATGTCACCCTTGTCGCTGCCGCAAGTCGCGCTGCTCGCGATAACCCTTTCGCTGCAGGTTCCGATTCTTGCCCTTGCCATTTCGACATATGCCAGCAACCAGGTTGAGGGCATGGTTGCGCTGAAAGCGTCGAGCATGCTGGTGCTGCCTGCGCTGGGCATGTTTTTCGTGAAGGACCCCTGGCACCTACTGGGCTGTTTCCTACCCGCGTACTGGCCGGTCATGGCTTTCTTTTCCGCATTTCGCACTGGAACGCCAACCTATTTCTTCGCTCTAGCAATTGTCGTCGGACTCATCTATCAAGCCATCGTGATCGCGTGGCTGTTTCGCGTCTTCGGCCGCAAAGCCCAATCGGCTGGCTAGTCGCAAATGACGGAACGCCCGCGCCGCGCATGGCTGGAGCTGTGTTTTTGTCCACACTGTGAATGCGGCCCAGAGAAATGGAAGTGACCGAATCCCGTTGCATCGAAATCATCCGCACCGAATTGGTACGATCCGGCATGACCGACGCCGATACGCTCGCGCTCGGCCCGCTGGACTGGATCAACGCCTGCGACTATCCCGCACAGATCTTCCTCTACGAGAATAGGCTGGACGCCAGGCAGCTCAAACGCTCGCTGCAGCAGCTATTGCTGGATTTCCCGGCATTTTCCGGGCGTTGCGTGGTCGCCGCGGACGGCATTCCCTCCATTGTGCTCAATGATGCCGGCCTGCGCTTCACCGAGCAGAATTCCGCGCTGACGTTAACCGAATTCCTGCACGAGTGCAGATCCTCAACCGAAGCCGGGGAATACACCGACAAGATCGCTGCCTTCAAAAGCGCTGCTAGCGACTCCCCCCTGTTGGCAATACGGCTGACTCATTTGGCGTCGGGCGGGAGCGTTCTTGGAGTTACTCATTTTCACGGAGTCTGCGACGGCGGTGGAATGTTCCAGTTCTTCGCTGCCTGGAGCAAAGTAGCGAAGGGGGAGATCTACCGTGCCCCTGTGTTTGATCGCTCGCTATTGCAGAACCTGCAACAGTCATTCAATGGCACCTCGCCTAGCCAGCACGACAGCTTTCCCGGCATAAGCCTGCTTGAACTGATGCAACTGTTCACGAGAGTAAAGAACCTCGCCGAGCATTCCAAGCGTCAAGTGATCCACTTCAGCGCCGCTGATCTGGCCGGCATCAAGCGCCGCGCTCTGCTGCACGGAAAACGCCCGACGAGATGGTTTTCCAGTCAGGATCTTCTGGTAGCCCACCTCTGGCGCGAGATCTGTCTGATCCCGGCAGAGTGCGACAGCATGCGGCTGTCCTACATCCTGGATCTGCGCAAGCGCCATGGCTTTGAACTGCCAGAGGAGTACATCGGCAATGCGCACAGCATTCGTTCGGGATTTCTCACAAAGTCAATGTTGGCGCAAACCGATGTCGTCGAGTTGGCACAGAGAGTGCGGGAGATTTCCGATAGTGCAGATCCGATTTCAGTTGGCCAGGACATGGCCTACTTGACGCAGCGTATCCCCGGATCGAACAAGCTCCACATCACCGAGAGCGCGCTGTATCCGACCGAAACGCTTACTGTCAACAACCTCAGCAACCTGCCGTGCTACGATCTCGATCTTGGGGTCGGAAACCCGATCTGGTACGTGCCACCGGAATATCCAGGTTGCCGCATTGTGCATATAGTTCCTTCAGCGCAACGCGACGGCGGTTTCGACGTTCACGTCAAGCTCGGTGGAGACGAGATGGGACGTCTGCGGGAGCGTCACGAAGCCGCCCTGGCCTGCCCGTGAGCGGCGCGTTGCGCATGGTCATGGAGACCGGCCAGGCCGACGGGCATTGAGCAAAGGGGAATCGCGCTGGAACAGGTCGAATACAGTATTTCGGATTTGCGCAAGCTGGCAAAGCAAGGCCGGCAGTATGGCGCTCCGCTCAAAATTGCATTGCTTGCCGACAGCGCCACACAATTCCTGGCAGAAGCCCTGCGAGGGCACGCAGCGACCCGTTGTATGGGCATCGATTTGTACGAGGCCGGCATAGGCCAGATCGAAAGCCAGATATTTAACGGGCAGTCGGACCTGTACCGGCACTTGCCGGACTACCTGCTCGTCTTGCGCTCCAGCAACGGACTGCACGAGGAGTTCAGCGCGTCGGGATGCATACCGGAGACCTTCGCCGAGGCGTACGTGCAGGGACTCAAGGACCAGATCAATGCAATCCGCGCCCTACGACCCGCATGCAAGATCATCTACTTCAATTTTCCGGAACTGAACGATTACGTCTACGGAAATTATGGCAATAGCGTTGCGCGCTCTTTCATCTACCAGTTGCGCAAGATCAACTTGGCGCTGATGGAGATGGCGCAGCGCACGGAGTCTCTGTTTATCTGCGACCTTTCCAGCCTGCAGAATCGCTTCGGTAGCGCATTTGTCCATGACGCCAAGTGGTATGCCCGCGCCCGAATTGCCTACAGCCTCAATTTTCTGCCTGTTGTGGCGAAGCATGTGTTCGACATCATCGCGGCAGCATCAGGATCGGTGAAAAAATGCATTGTCCTGGACCTCGACAACACACTATGGGGCGGCGTGCTTGATGAAGACGGCATCGAGAATATCCAGATAGGTGAACTTGGCGCCGGAAAGGCATTCTCTTCGCTGCAACGATGGCTCAAACATCTCAGACAACGAGGGATCCTTCTTGCGGTCTGCTCCAGAAACGACGAAGCCATCGCCAGAGAACCGTTCCTTACGCATCCGGACATGATACTGAAGCTGGACGACATCGCGGTCTTTGTCGCCAATTGGGACAACAAGGTCGACAACATCCGGCATATCCGGGAAATCCTCAACATCAGTTTCGATTCCATGGTGTTCCTGGATGACAACCCTTTCGAGCGCAGGATGGTTGCGCAGGCGATAGCCGAGATTACCGTCCCGGAGCTGCCTTCCGATCCGGCGCTTTATCTAGACTATCTGCAGCAATGGAATATTTTTGAGGTTGCCGCAGCTTCCGCGGCCGACGAAGAACGAACGCTCCAGTACCAGCAGGAAGCCGCCCGCAGGAAAGTCAGGGCGCTCTACCGAAACGAGTACGACTATCTGTCGAGCATCAATATGCGCTCGGCCTTGCGACCTTTCACCGAGCAGGACCTGCCGCGGGTCGCGCAACTCAGCCAACGGTCGAATCAGTTCAATGTGAGATCTAGCCGCTACACCACAGCGGACGTCGAAATCATCGCCGGCTCTGCGGACTACTTTACCCTCTCGTTCGAGCTAAGCGACAACTACGGAAATCACGGCCTCGTCGTTGCGCTTGTATTGAAGCGGGAGGCTGATGAAACGCTATTCATAGAAGCATGGATGATGAGTTGCCGTATCTTGAACAGGGGCATGGAGCACTTCGTGCTGAACGAGGTCGCCAACCTCGCGCAGCGCCAGGGTTATAGGGTCATCAAGGGCGAATACCTGCCAACCAGGAAAAATGCACTGGTGAAGGATCTCTACGCGCGGCTAGGTTTCGTCGAGCAGAATAGTTACTGGTACCTGCCATCGCAGGATTACGTGATGAAGCCAACCGCAATCCTTCGCAACTGATTCTCGGCCAGTATGCGAGCGGAGAAGCGATGAACGAGTCCTGGCACCGACGCTGTTGTATTCACCGCTGGCCCTCCACCACCCGCCAAGCGCTTGCCGCGTAGGCGTTTTCGCCGCCGCCTTGGCTCAAGGCGGTTCCAGAATCAATAGAAACTATCTACCTGTTCAGAAGTTCCCTAGGAGAACGAAAGCGTGAGCGCAACCCGTCAATCGCTGCTGCGGGACATCGAATCCATCGTTCGCGATGTCCTCGACAGTCCGGCAATACAGTTGCAGGAAGATTCGTCGCCGATGGATTTCGAGGCGTGGGACTCCGTCGCACACGTACACATCTTGGTGAGCATCGAGAACCGGTTCGCCATCAAGTTCGAACTGCGGGAAACCCAGCAGTGGGCCGACATGCGCTCCATTGTGGATTCGATCGAAGGCAAGCTCGAGGCAGCCTGACTACGGGCCGGGAATCTCCGAATAGCCCGACGACACAGAAACCAGGGACTCGAAGCGCCGCTCCGCCTCCCGCACGACTCCGGCCGCGCAGCGCAAGCACCGGGCCTCGCGCTAGACCACTCAGGCATATTCACGCGCCGGCCGCCCGGCACCGGTCGCGGTCGCATCTGTGGCCCCGAGCGCAACACATATCGGTGAATTGTCCTTGTCACAGATCGCGTCAACCAGACGCAGGAACGAGGCTCTGAGTCGTTCAATGGTTTCGTGCATAAACAGTTTCCTGTTGTAGGTCAGCACCGCGCGCAGGCCGATTTCCGTCCAACGAACATCTGCCTCCATCGCGACCATTGTCGTCGTCGACTGCATCGGCTTGCTGATAACTTTGGCCTCGTTGTCGACAATGTCCCAATTGTCGACTCGAAGCATGTCGAAGTAGTTGAAGACGATTGGGATCACCGGCAACTCACCGCCGGTGCGCTGCCGGACATAGAAGCCGGAGATGTCGCAATTGTCCTGAGCCTCGTACACGATGTCACGCACAGCGGCGCAGAAGTCGAGCAGCCCCACTTGGTCATCGATCTGAGTGATGATGAAAAAACCTTCTGCATACTGGCCGATTGACAGCTCCAGCTCTGCTCGCGAACGCCCCAGATGGAAGGAACTGATCACCTGCTGGGCAATGCCGGAAAGTTTGTACAGCGAGAGCTTGAAGGCGGCCAGCAACGCCGTATAGACGGAAATGCGCAGTTCCGTGCAGGTGGCAGCAAGACGATCCACCTGCGCCTGGTTCAGCATGAGATCAAGGAATCCGGTTTCTCCAACGCAATTGAGGGGATTGTCAAAGTCAGTCGGGAAGCGGCGCAGCCCTCGCAGGCTGTCGAATTTCTGACGCCAGAACTCCAACTGGCCGGCCAGCATGTCCTCCTGGTGCCAGCGTGCGGACCAGTAGGCGAAGTCGCGGTAGTGAATGCTCTGCTGGCTGACCGGAAACTGGCCGGTGGCTTTCAACGAGTTATAGCTCGCCGATATTTCCTGCCGGACCAGGCTCTGCGCCCAGGCGTCCCCGACAATGTGGTGCAGGCTCAGGATAAGGACATGCCGGCGGGGCGCGCATTGCACGGCGCAGGCGCGAAACAGTGGCCCTTTGGCCAGATCGAAGACGAATGACCGCTCCTGCGCGATCAACTCCTGGACTGTCGCGTCAGCTTCATTCGCGCTCAGGTGACGACAATCCACCACGACCAACTGGAACGGATGGCTGTCATCTACATGCATGACCAGTTCGGAGCGTCCGCGCAGGAAGAACCTTGCCCGCAGGCAATCGTGACCGTCGATGACATGCTGGATGCTTCGCTCCAGCAAGCCCAGGTCCAACTCTCCGGTGAACTCTGCCGCATTGGCGAGCGTCAGCGACGACTTCGCCACGTTGGGCATGAAATGCACAAACCAGATCAGCCGCTGGGCGTAGCTGGCCCGCAAGGTTTTCGGGCGATCTTCCAACGGCTGCAGGGGCAAAAGGCTGAGGCCGTCCATTTTCTCGATTTTGCCGGCCAGCGCACGGATGCTTTGACTTGCAAAAATGTCGCGAATCGAGACTGTCACCTGCAGGGATTGCTTGAGCCGTGACGCCAGTTGAATGGCCTGCAACGAATTGCCACCCAGTCGGAAGAATTCATCGTCGATGCCGAAAGATTTCGCATCGAGACCCAGCAGACGTTGCCATACCGTGTGAATTTTTCGCTCGATCACGGTGCGTGGCGCCGCGTAGACCTGCGCGGCGGGCCTGACGTCCGGAGCCGGCAGCGCGGCTCGATCCAGTTTCTTGTTGGGCGTCAGCGGCAATGCATCGAGGAAGACAAACGCTTCCGGGATCATGTAATCCGGCAATGTTGACTGCAGCCAACGGGTGAGTTCAGCGCCGCGTTCCAGGCGATCAAGTCCAGACGCCGACACCGGGCCAACAATATAGCCAACCAGCCGCTTCTGGCCAGGCACGTCTTCCCGCACGACGACAGCGGTCGCTACGACGGCGCCATGGGTGAGCAAGACACTTTCGATCTCACCCAGCTCGATGCGGAATCCGCGCAGCTTTATCTGGCTGTCGACGCGATTGAGAAACTCGATCCTGTAGCCCTCGGTCCAGCGCACCAGATCTCCAGTGCGGTAGACGACGCCGGCGCGGTCTGCTGCGAGAAATGCGCCCTTTTTCTGCCGTGTCAGATCATCCTGACGGTGATAGCCCAGGAACAGTCCCCGGCCACCAATATGCAACTCGCCAGGCACGCCGATCGGGCAGTCATGCCCATAGGCATCGAGCACATGAAAACGGGTGTTCGCCGTTGGCCCGCCGATTTCCACGCACTGACCGTCCAATCGCTGAAAACTGCTCCACACCGTTGTCTCGGTAGGCCCATACATGTTGTAGACATCACCGGGTACAGCCTTGCACAACTGGTTGCCTAGCTGCCGGTCCAGCGCTTCGCCGCCGACGCAAAGTAGCTGAAGCCGGTTCAGCGCCTCGCGGCCTGGCGCCGAATGAATCCAGCCCCGCACATACGAGGGCGTCGCCTGCATATGGGTCACGCCATGCAGGACTATCAGATCCTCCGCCTGCCAGCGCCTTTCATGACGCTTGGCCAGCAATGCACGCTGAGCCTGGTGCCATTTCATCACTTTGCGCAGCTCGGCAATCTTGGGCAGGTGCGCCAGGGTAGTCGCATGGTCGACGCCGAAATCGATCAGGCAGGCAATTTCCGTGACACCAGCGTCGGCAAGTTCCTGAACAAGCCCGGCACAATGGGAAACTGTGCCAAATAGGCCGCTGTGGCGGAAGAATCGTTCGAACGCGACCTCAATCACGTCCTCCCGATGCGCATCAAGGTCCAGCCCCAGTTCCTGCGCGATCGGAGCGACCAGTCCCAGCGAATGCCGCAGATAGTTCTTGAACGGTGCCCGCACCGTCTGTGCGACGAATTCGGAATCGTCTGCAATGAACGTGTGCAGCATGAGTGCCACGCGTGCCCGCTCGGGCGGAAAGCCGGCGTCGTGAAGTGCATCGCGATAAACTTGGATCTTGGCGGCGAGGTCGTAACGGTCCTGCCCGAGGAAATGTGTCAGTACGCCCGCGCCTATCGACCCCGCATACCGAAACGTTTCGGGGCTGCCCGCCGCGGTAATCCACAGCGGCAGTTCCCGCTGGACCGGGCTGGGATGCGTGGCAAGCACAACATCTTTGCCGAGCCCGTTGCGGCGAACGATCGATTCGCCACGCCAGAGCTTCTGAACCTGTTCCAGATGCGATCGCATGATGCGATGACGATCATCGTACGAATCCGGTTGAAAGATGAAATCGTTCGGATGCCAACCCGAAGCAATCGACATCTCGACACGCCCGCGTGAAAAATGATCGACCATCGCCCATTCTTCCACCACGCGTACAGGATCGTGCAACGGCAGCACGACGCTGCCACAACGCACACGTACGCGCTCGGAGATCGCACCGACAACCGCCGCAGCGACCGCGGGATTCGGAAACTGGTCGCCGAAACTGTGGAAATGACGCTCAGGCACCCAGACACCGCGCAAGCCCGCCGCATCGGCAAATCGCGTTCCCTCAAGCAGGAGACGATACTTGTCCTGGTTGGCTTCCTCGGCCGCAAAATAAAACAGACTGAAGTCGATCTCGCCGGATGACTCGCCCGGTACCGGAATCTCTGGCTGTAACACGACGTGAAATCCGCAACTCAAGGTCCAGAACAACTCCAGCACCGAGATATCGAAGCAGATGCTGGTCACCGCCAACCAGGTCGACTGGCTGGCGGCCTCGGTCACGACGGTGTGGCCAAACTCCTGATCGAGCGCGACGATCAGGTTGACCACGCTGTCATGCGCGATTTTGACGCCTTTGGGGCGCCCGGTGGAACCCGATGTGTAGATCACATAGGCAAGCGGGTCCGACTCGCAATCAGGATTTCTCTCCGGGGCCCGACTTATGGCTGCGGCAACGTCTTCACTGTCCAGCGCGATAACCTGTCCGCAGCACTGTTCCGGCAGCAGTTCGGCAACCGCGCAGGTAGTAACGATGGCCTGCAACCCTGCGTCTTCCACCATGTAGTGGACTCTATCCAGTGGATAGCCCGGATCCAGCGGCACGTAAGCTGCGCCTGCTTTCCAGATCGCGAGCAGCGATGCCACCATGTCCAGCGAGCGCTCCATGCACAGGCCGATCAGGCAGCCAGGACCGAGTTGCCCGGCACGCAGCACATGGGCGATGGCGTTTGCCCGCGCATTCAGTTCGGCGTAGGTGAGCGTCACGCCTTCGAACGACAAGGCCCTGAGCCGGGCATGCCGCTCTACCGAACGCTCGAAATACTGGTGAACACGCATCTGCGCTGGCAGCGGCACGACGGTGTCGTTGACGGCAGCCAGCATGCGTAGCTGGCTGTCTGCAGCGAACCTGGCGTCGGAAAGACGCCGCTGCGGCTCACTGCTGACCTGTTCCAGCAAGGCGACGAAGTTCTCCGCGAAGCGCACCATCGATTCGTGCCGATACAGGTCCGTGCAGTACTGCACGACACCGCTGAGCGCGGAACCATCATCGGTGATGGTCAGGACCAGATCGTATTTCGACGTGGTGATACGGTTGCTGATTGGCGCAACAGCCACGCCAGGCAATTGCAATGCCTGAGGCGAGGCTTCCTGGTACGCGAACATGTGCTGGAATACCGGCGTGTAGCTCAAGCTGCGAACTGGCGCGAGGATTTCAACGATCTGCTCGAGCGAAAGCTCCTGGTGCCCCAGAACACGATTGAGATTGGCAATAGTTGTTCTGACATGCTCGACAAACGATTGGTCGGCGCGCACCTGCGTGCGCAGCGGCAGCAGATTGATAAACAGTCCGACCAACTGCTGGAACTCCTGGCGCGCACGATTGGCGGCTGGCACGCCAATAACGATGTCGGTCTGTCCGCTGTACCGGTGCATCAGCCACTGAAACGCCGACACCAGATAGTGATGCACGCTGCAACCGATCTGTCGGCTGTTGCTGCGCAGCACATCCACCACAGATGGCGGCAAGATGAACGTGTGCGCAGCGCCCGCTGTGGTGAGCTGTGCCGGGCGACTGAAGTCGGCAGGCATCTCCAGCAATCCTGGAGCGCCGTCGAGATAGTCGCGCCAGAAAGCCGTCAGTCTGGATTTGTGCGCGGGTTCGAACTCGTGCCGATGCCAATAGCTGTAATCGCGGTATTGGAACGGCATTGGGGGCAGCGTCGCGACGCGGCCGGAATACAGGGTTGCCAGCTCCCGCAGCAAGACCTCGCACGACCACCCGTCCGAGATGATGTGATGCATCGCGATACAAAGGACGTGACGTTCGTTCGACACGCGCAGCAGCCTGCAGGTGAAGAGTGGCGAGCGCTCAAGATCGAAGCGCCGGTCCATCTGCGCGTCGATAGCATCAGCCAGGGCGTTCTCGGCAACCTCCTTGATTTCCAGTGAGAAAGGAGTGTCCGAAACTCCCTGATACGGCAGCCCGTCGTGCACGAAGAAACGGGTTCGCAGCGCTTCGTGCCGCCTGACCAGTGCTTCCAGGCAACGCGCCAGCAATTCCACATCCAGCTGCCCGTCGAGCGACAGCAAGACAGGCAGGTTGTAGGCCGTTGAATCAGGGTCGAACTGATACGCCAGCCAGAGGCTCTGCTGCATCGGGGTCAACACTTCCCGGGTAAGCGACCCGGTGTCCTTGCGAGGCAATCCGTCATCATCGGAGCTCCGCAGCGCCTTGCGCAGCCAGGCCAAAATTTCCGGCTTCCTTTCCTTGAGTTCGGCAAGAATGCCCGGCGCAATGCTTTCCGCCTGCGTATTCACTTTGAGTCTATCGTCACCGGCAAGGGAGATTTGGACGCCCTCCGCCTTGAGACGATCCAGCAGCGACAGCAGCGAATTTGTGTTGTCCATTACCTGAGTCGACTCCGTGAAGTAGTGCGGCACCGGCTCGCGCGCGCCGCAGCTGAATCCCGCGTACCGGCGTCCTGGCCTGACAAATACCGTTGACCCGTTGCGGCTTCCCGCGCCGCAAGACGCGGCTGCAATTTTCCACCCCGGAAGCCGGCACGCCCCCACACAGGGCACGAATATAACTATGACATACCGCACAGCGGTCGGTCAGCAAGGTGACACAGGCAGTCCACCTTCAGCGTCTGGCTGTGTCATCGCCCGCCCTGACGAGGTCGCACCACAGCCTGAGGCAAGCCGGTGTGCGTCGCCCGTCCGTCCAGTCGTGGACAATGCCGGTGCCTGGGTTTCGCTGTCGCAGGGAAACAGAGCATTGGCCCCTGGCGATTGCCGCGACTCCCGCACGCGAACTCCGCACGGCATGGGCTAAACTTGGCGTTCGCCGCACCGCCGGCGCGCCGAACGCCGCCCACGCTTCGCGGCCTACGATCGGATGCGACGTTGGCGTTGCCGTCGTTGTTGGCCTACGCCTGTCCGCAGGCAGCGGGGCCTGCCATGCGCTAGAGCACCGGATGCTCACTACTGCAACCAGGAAACACATGATTTCCTTCAGACTCCACCATCTCGGCTGTGCAGTCGCGTGCATCGAAGACAGTTTGCGGATGTATACCGGAGCAATGGGATTCAGCCGGGTATCCGCGATCTACGAGCTCGCCGACCTGAAAGTTCGCGTCTGTTTCGTCGAAACAGCACCGGATGTGTTTGTCGAGCTGGTGCAGGCGACCGCAGCGGACTCGCCAGCGAGCGCCTTCCTCACTCGCCGTCAGTACTACTATCACGCCTGCTATGTAACACCCGATGTCCGCGCGGCCGTCGCCCACCTGGAAGCAAGCGGTTATCGGCTACTGTCATTGGCAGCGTCGGAGGTATTCGCCGGTGCCGAATTCGCCTTTTTGCTTACGCCGGAATCCGCCCTTGTCGAAATCTGCACAGAAGGCATGTTCGCCCGTCTGCTGACGACATAGGCTGCGCTCACAAGACCCGGGCCAAATCGCCTGAACGTTGCCATGATCGCAGGGCTTGAGCCGCTACCCAGGATCCGAACGCCATCAGGCACCTGAGTCGCACACGCCCCGCAGTTCTTTCATCCAGGCATCGAGCCAATCCGCAGCGCGCTGCGGATCAGTCGCCAATGCCGGATGGGCCTGGATGGCGGCCGTAAGCCGACCACGCCAGTTCAGCACGCATGCGGCGAACGGCACTTCTTTGGTGACCGGAGCCAGGAAAATCCAATCGACTGTCGGCGCAGTCTTCCCATCATCCCAAGCGCCCAGATTGGAAAAGAGCCCGGTCTTCCTGCGACCCGACTGAAGACTCTTCTGTAACAGCATACGCATACCATTGATACCCACACGCTCGCCAACATTCCAGGAGTTCCAGGCCTGCCAATGGGCGCCCTGCGCCAGCAGTTGCCTGATTCGTGCATGCACGTCTTTGGGAGCGGCGGGCGCCTCGCCAGAGCACGCAATGTCAATGTCGATGGCTGCAAACTGGTTCGCAGTGTCCGGCATAACCGCTACCGCACCGCGCAGATTGACTGGCATTGACCATAGCGCTGGCCCCGAGCGATCCAGCCAAGGTCCCAGTGCGCGATTCAGCGCCCACAGCAAGAGGCTGTTGAGACTTACTCCCTGCCCAAGGGCAGCCTCTTCGACACGCCGCGTCTGCCCTTCAGACAGGATGACCCAGTGCATCGAACTCGGGCATGCGTCCTGCGGGGAACCGCCGCTCCAGTCCGTGTCGAAATCCATCCAGGCGGCGACCTGCGCCGGCGGCCGCAACGGCCGCAGGGGGAAGCGGGTCGTGTCGTCGGACTGCCGCATCTGCGGCAGTGTGGCGAAAGCGCCATATCCCCGACGACGCAGGAGATCGGCAAAGGCGCCGATTCCATCCGCGTCCTTATGCGGCACGGTATACCATTCGGGCTCGCACCCTACCTCGGCGCACCCGAAACGGATTCTCGCAAACTCGCCGCGTTCCTCCTGCAACACGTACCACTGACCCACCCAGTCCACGCCCCCCCCTTCCTGCCTGCTCACCCGGCAATGCCGTGGTTCGCGGACTGATCCCCACATCCGCGCTGTCGCGGTTTCGCCACACTACGGTCCACGCGCAACCCTCGCACGCGGAAATTGCGAGGAACGCCATGGCGACGCAACATTTTCTAAATCAACCAATAATATGCCGTCGCGCAGGATATTGTTGCGCGGGGGGAACTGGCAAGGCTGCGGCATAAGATCCCGGCTTACCCGCCGCGCAGTTCACGCGATGCCGGCTGCCGTTTGATCGTCCGGGCCTGATCATGAGAGGGCACCCGGTTTCGCGCTGCGCCGCCCTCTGCCGGGCCGACCAGGCTGCAGCTGACGTACGTTGCAGGCGCCTGAACATTGTTGCGGTCGCGCGACTTTGCAGAGCGCCGACTGACCGGACCAGCGCCGTCCCTGGCAGCGCCTGCCGCCGTACATGACCAGGGCGGTGTCGCGCGATCGAAGGCAGGGCGAGAGCTGGAACGTCAGAACACGGCGATGTCCCTCCCAGCCGATTCAGGGTTTGCACGCCCTGCCCTTTCGGAGCCGGCGACAGCATTCCGCGTGGATGATGCCGGCGCGATTCACCGCGGGCGAGCCAACTATGACACCATTGCCAGCCGCTCATAGAAGCACGGTGCCATCGATATGAATGTTGTTCGCTGCCGTGGACTGACTGCCCTGCGTCTGCTGCTTTCCTTTGGCCTGCTCGTGGGTTTGGCAGGGTGCGGGGGCAGTGGCGGTGACCCACAGGCCACCGACGCGGCAAGCAAGGGCAGCACCGCCGGGACGGGCGACGCGGCGGGGAATCCCGAAGCAAATGGAACTAAGGAGGATAAAAAAGAAAACCAGGGAAGTGGCAAAAGCAAAGCGATTTTGGTCGAGGTGGCGTCCGTCCGGCGCCGTACGGTCGCGGCAAGGTACAGCGGCACCGCGGCCCTGGAAACGCCGAACGAGGCGCAGGTCGTCGCCAAGACCTCCGGCGTGCTGCTCAAGCTTCTGATCGAGGAGGGCGAGCAGGTTCGGACCGGACAGGTGCTGGCGCGCATCGACCCCGAACGGCCGCAGCTTGAGGTCAATCGCGCAGAAGCCACGCTGCGCAGGCTTGAAGCCGAGTTGAGGCGCTCGGAAGAGATGTATGCACGCAAGCTCATCGCGACGGATGCACATGATCGCCTGCGCTTTGACCTGGCAACGCAGAAAGCTGTCTATGACATCGCAAGGCTGGAACTGTCCTATACACAGATCGTTGCACCGATAGACGGCGTCGTTGCCCAGCGCATGGTGAAAAAGGGCAACGAGATTGCGCTGAATCAACCGATGTTCCGCATCGTCAACAATGAACGTCTCGAAGCTGTGTTGAATGTTCCCGAACGGGAACTTTCCAAACTGAATCCGAAGATGTCGGCATCACTGCGCGTCGATGCACTGCCCGGCGAGGAGTTCACCGGCACGGTCGACCGGGTGAGCCCAGTTATCGACGGCAGCAGCGGCACATTCCGTACCACTGTTGCCTTTCGCGACACCACTCAGCGGCTGAAGCCCGGCATGTTTGGCCGCGTGACCATCGTTTACGACCGCCGCGCCGATTCACTGACCGTACCGCGTGCTGCCCTGCTTGATGAGGACAGCGAGCCGGCGGTATTCGTCGTCCGCGAAACCAAGGTAGTCCGTACATCCGTCGAACTTGGCCACGTCAACGGCGAATACGCTGAAGTGCGTTCAGGACTGAGCGAAGGCGAGAACGTCGTCACCGTTGGCAAGGTAGCGGTTCGCGATGGGGTCCGGGTGCAGATCATAGAGCGGGCCGCGTCTGGTGACCGCGTGGAGGCAGGCACGGCTGCCGGAGTCCCGCAGGGATGAACATCGTAGAATTTTCCACCCGTCGTCGCGTGACTATCGCGGTCGGCACTTTCGCGCTCGTGCTATTCGGTCTGATCGCCCTGTTTGACCTGAAAGTCAATCTTTTGCCTGATCTGAGCTATCCGACCCTGACGGTGCGCACGGAATACGTTGGTGCCGCGCCAACTGAGATAGAGAACCTCATCACCGAGAAGATCGAGGAGGCAGTCGGCGTCGTCAAAGGACTGCGCAAGCTGCGTTCGGTCTCTCACACGGGGCAGAGCGATGTGGTGCTCGAGTTCTCCTGGGGTACCGACATGGACAAAGCGAGCCTCGAGGTTCGCGACAAGCTAGAGATCGTGCTGCTGCCGATCGATGTCAAGCCGCCGGTGCTGCTGCGCTTCAATCCCAGTACCGAGCCCATAATGCGACTGATCCTCAGCTCCGGGGATGATGCCTTCGGCACTGAGCAGGCACAGCTGATACGCCTGCGCCGCTATGCCGAGGAAGACCTGAAGAAGCGACTGGAACCGGTCGACGGCGTCGCCGCTGTCAAGGTATCCGGTGGCCTTGAAGACGAAGTCCAGGTGCTGATCAATGATCGACGTCTGGCGCAGCTGAAGCTGTCGGTGAACCAGGTGATTGATAGGCTGAGGCAGGAGAACGTCAACATCTCGGGTGGACGCATTGAGGAAGGCTCGCAGCGCTATCTCGTGCGCGCGGTCAATCAGTTCGTCGATCTCGATCAGATGCGCCAGCTACTGATCGCAAACTCGGGCGGCGTGCCGGTGCGCCTGAAAGATATAGCCAGCGTCGAACAGGCGCACAAGGAGCGACAGGCGGTGATCCGCATCGACGGCCAGGAAGCCGTCGAGATTGCAATCTACAAGGAAGGCGACTCCAACACCGTGGCCGTCGCCGAGGGCATCAGCAATACCCTGAAAAAGCTCAAGGGGCAGCTACCCGACGATGTCAAGCTGACACCGGTGGAAGACCAGTCGGTCTTCATCCGCGCCGCGCTCAGCGAAGTGAAGAACGAAGCGCTGATGGGCGGCGCGCTCGCCATCCTGATCATCTTCCTCTTCCTGCGCGATGGCTGGAGCACATTCGTCATCGGCCTGTCGCTGCCCATATCCATCGTGGCAACGTTCTTCTTCATGGGACAGCTGGGGCTTTCCCTGAACGTAATGTCGCTGGCAGGGCTGGCGCTGGCCACCGGCATGGTCGTCGATGATTCGATCGTCGTTCTCGAAAGCATTGCCAAGGCACGCGAGCGCGGGCTCGGTGATCTTGAAGCAACCATCGCCGGCGCACGCGAAGTCAGCATGGCCGTGGTCGCAAGTACCTTGACGACGGTGGCTGTCTTCTTTCCGCTGGTTTTCGTACAAGGCGTGGCCGGCCAGCTTTTCAGGGACCAGGCGCTAACCGTGTCTGTCGCCCTGGTGATTTCGTTGGCCGTCGCGTTGACGCTGATACCGATGCTCAGCGTGCTGAAAGCGAAGAAACCAGGCTCTGCTGCCGAGGAAAGTTCGACAGGCACGGGCGAAGCGGCCTGGCGCGGCGTACTGGCGTTTTCCACCGTTTGGCTGGCATGGCCGCTGCTTGACCGGCCGCGGACGGTGCCGCGAGTGCTGCTCTGGCTCGCGCTATTGCCACGTCTTGTACTGGTTCCGGTGTTGCTGGTGACCTTGATCGTTACATTCTTAGCGCCGCTGCTGCTGCAGTTGTTCGGCTGGTTGCTGCGTGCCTTGCTCGGCCATGGTGGCGTTCTCTGGGCGATCGGCTGGGTGACATCGCGTATTGGCGTGGTACTGATGAAGCCGTATGACTGGGCTGCAGCGGCGTACAGGCGCATGCTGCCGCCGGTGCTGGCCCGCCCCATGCTGGTGCTGGCAAGTTCGGCAATTGCATTTGCAGGTGCGCTGTTGCTGGCGACACGACTGGGATCAGACCTGATTCCGCAGTTCGCACAGGACCGGTTCGAGATGACCGCGAAACTGCCACCAGGCACACAGTTGCGCGATACGGATGCGCTGGTCCGCGCGATCCAGCACGCGCACGCCGGCGACAATGATATTGGTGTCCTGTACGGTGTCAGCGGCAGCGGTGCACGGCTTGATGCCAATCCCACCGAATCGGGCGACAACATCGCCAAGCTGACCATCGTACTGGGCGCTGGCTACCGCCGGGCGACCGAGGCGTCAGTGACCGAACGGCTGCGACGGACCATGAGCCGATACCCGGATGTGGAAGTGAAATTCGGCCGCCCCGAGTTGCTGAGCTTCACGACGCCGTTAGAGATTGTACTCGCCGGTGGCGACCTCGAGTCCCTGGACCGTGCAGGCAAGGACGTCGCGCGATTGCTTGCCACGCAACCTGTTTTTGCCGATATAAAGTCGACGGTCGAGCAGGGACATCCGGAGGTGCAGATCCGGTTCGACCAGGAGCGCGCGGCGGCACTGGGGCTTACGACACGCGAGATCGCGGACCAGGTGGTGCGCAAAGTACGCGGCGAGGTGGCAACCCGCTATTCGTTCCGTGACCGCAAGATAGATGTTCTGGTGCGTGCGCGCGAAGCCGACCGCAGTTCAGTCGACGAGATCCGCCAATTGATCATCAATCCGCAGAGCGAACGCCCTCTGACGTTGTCGGCGGTGGCAGATGTCATCGAAACTGTCGGGCCCAGCGAGATAAACCGCGCCGACCAGACCCGCGTCGCCATCGTTTCGGCAAATTTGCGTGATGTGGATCTTGGTACTGCAGTAAAAATAGTGCGATCGCTGATCGAGAAGAACCCCATCAGCGCGGATGTCAAAATGCACATCGGCGGCCAGGGAGAGGAGCTCGAAGCCTCCCTGAATTCACTGCTGTTCGCCCTTGGCCTGGCCATCTTTCTCGTATATCTGGTGCTAGCGTCACAGTTCGAATCCCTGCTGCATCCGCTGGTCATCATGTTCACCGTTCCCTTGGCCATGGTCGGCGCCGTCCTCGCCCTGTGGCTATCGAACTCGCCTGTCTCTGTCGTGGTGTTCATCGGGCTTATTCTTCTGGTTGGCATCGTGGTGAAGAACGCGATAGTGCTGATCGATAAAGTGAACCAGTTGCGATTGGACGGGGTAAGTAAACTGGAAGCCATCGAACAGGCCGCCAGCTCCCGTTTGCGCCCCATTGCCATGACGACGCTGACGACACTGTTCGGCTTTGCGCCAATGGCCTTCATGGGTGGCGAGGGCGCGGAGGTAAAGGCACCGATGGCCATAACCGTAATTGGCGGGCTGGCGGTGTCGACCCTTCTCACCCTGTTCGTCATTCCCGCCGTCTACCACCTGGTGGACCGCCGATCTGACGCCTACTACCGCGAGCGCGGCCGGTTCTTGCGCCGGGAGATGACCGTCAGGCCCGACGACCTGGCCGGAGAACACGCATGACGCTGGCAGAGCTGAGCCTGAAACGGCCGGTGACAGCGATCATGTTCTATGTTTCGGTCGTGGTGATTGGCGTGATAGCCGCACGGCAGCTTGCACTGGAGCAGTTCCCTGAAGTGAATGTGCCGTTCGTGATGGTCGAGTTACCCTATCCGGGATCCACCCCGCAGGAAATCGAACGTACCGTCACACGTCCGGTGGAAGAGACCCTGTCCACGCTGCCGGGCATCACCCGTATTCAGTCGCAAAGTCGCCCGGACGGCGCAACAGTGTTCATGGAGTTCTTTTCCAACTGGGACCGTGACATAGAAGTGACGGCCTCAGAAGCTCGCGAGCGCATCGACGCGATCCGCGATGAACTTCCGACAGATCTGCAGCGCTACTTCGTACGCAAATTCTCCCCAGGCGACGCTCCCCTGCTGCGCGTGCGGTTTGCCAGCGAACGTGATCTTACCGGCGAGTACGATCTGATCCAGCGCGGTATGCAGCGACGGCTAGAGCGATTGCCTGGTGTCGCGCGCGTGGAAATCAGCGGCGCACCACCTCCGGAAGTGGAAATCGCGCTGTTGCCTTCTCGCATCAGCGCACATGGCGTAGCGCTCAATGAGCTGGTTCCCCTGCTTCAGGCAATGAATTTCTCCGTTTCGGCAGGACTCATCGACGACGGCGCACGCCGCCTGCGCGTGCAGCCGGTTGGGGAGCTACGCAGCCTGGACGAGTTACGCAATCTGGTAATCGACGCGCGCGGCCTGCGCCTTAGTGATGTCGCCGAAGTCCGCTTGCGGCGCCAGGAAACGGATTTCGGCCGGCGGCTGGATGGGCAGTCCGCGGTCGGCCTAGACATATTCCGCGAACGCAACAACAACCTGGTGGACGTCTCGCGTCAAGTGCTGGCCGAATTGCACAGCATTCTGCAGCAACCGGATTTCCAGGGAATACAGCTCAAGGTCATTAATGACCAGTCCGAAGGCGTCACCAGTTCGATCAACGAGCTGATCAACGCCGGGCTGGTAGGCGCCCTGCTTTCCGTGTTCGTGCTCTATTATTTCCTGCGCCACTGGCCGTCAACCCTGATGGTTGCGCTCGCGATCCCGCTCTGTATCGTCATGACTCTGGGCGCCATGTACTTCCTTGGCCTGACGCTCAATGTGCTCACGATGATGGGGCTGCTGCTGGGCATTGGCATGCTCGTGGACAATGCCGTGGTCGTGGTGGAGAGCATCTACCAGAACCAGGCGCGCTACCCGGACGACCCGGTGCGCTGTGCCGTCAACGGCACGCGCGATGTCCAGATCGCCATCAGTGCGGGCACATTGACCAGCATCATCGTATTCGCTCCGAACCTGCTCGGCGAGCGCACGTTTGTCAGCCTGTATCTGGGCCAGGTAGCCGTGACCATAACCATTGCGCTGGTGGCTTCATGGCTGGTCGCCGTCAGCCTCATCCCGATGATTTCCGCACGACTGAAGACCCCGATGGCAGTGATGGATCCCCGCGGCTTCATTCCACGCCTGACACATAGGTACCGGGCGCTGCTGCAATGGTCGCTGAGCCACCGTGCCTGGTCTCTGGTCGCCATCCTCGCGATCGTCGCTGTAAGCGTGGTGCCCGCGCGACTGACCAAATTCGACATGTTTCGTGACGACGCAGGCCGCGAGTTGGAAATGTACCTCAGCTGGAAAGGCTCCTACGGACTTCCGGCAATCTCCGAAGACGTCAAGCTAGTAGAGGATTTTCTCGACGCGAATCGCGAGCGATATCAGATCACCCAGATCTATTCCTGGTTCAGCGAACGCGGTTGGGCGGGCATTCGCCTGAACCTGCGCGAGCCCAACCCCAGCGTCTGGGATTATCTGCTGTTGCGCAATCACGAAGCCGGACTGTTGTCGTCAACCACGCTGCGTGAACAGCTGCGCGAAGAATTGCCGAAATCCGCACGCGCGGAAATCGGCTTCCAAGGCGACGGTCCCAACCCCGGCGGTGCCGATGACGGAATCAGCATTGCCGTCAGCGGAGATGCCAGCGAGACGCTCGCCGAGATCGCACAGACATTGGTCGGCATTCTGAAGACGGTGCCCGAGTTGCGCGATGTGCGGGTAGATGCCGGCGATGAAAGCACCGAAGTGTCGGTAACGGTGAACCGCGAGCGCGCCGCTGTGTACGGATTCACGTCCAGCGATGTCGCCGGCTATATCGGTGTGGCGCTGCGCGGAGCACCGCTGCGCGAGTTCCGCCATGGGGAAAGTGAAATCCCGGTCTGGCTGCGATTCGCAGGTTCCCGCGGCTTCAAGGTCGAGGATTTTGCCGCACTGAATCTGCGCCGTGCCGATGGGGGCGAGGTGCCGCTGATGTCCATCGTGGACGTCAACGTCCGCAAGGGATCTGCCCAGGTCAACCGCGAGAATCGGCGCATGACGCTGATGATTCAAGCCAATCTGGCCGACGGAAAGAACACCGAAGATGCGCGCAAGGCGATCAAATCGGCACTCGGGGGCACGGTTCTTCCTGATGGCTATCGCTGGAACCTCGGGGGCAATTTCGAGCGCAATACGGAAGCCGGCGCCCGCATGGGTTTCAACATGCTGATCGCCTTGCTGATGGTGTATCTGGTGATGGCGGCGCTGTTCGAGTCCCTGACGCTGCCGGCAGCCATCATCAGCAGCATCTACTTTTCCGCTCTCGGCATGTTCTGGGTGTTCTGGATCACGGGCACGACGTTCACGATCATGGCGGCCATCGGCATCCTCGTGCTGATGGGCGTAGTCGTGAACAACGGCATCGTCATGTTCGAGCACATCGACGCGATGCGTCGCCGCGGCGTGCCACGTACACAAGCCCTGGTCGACGGAGCATGCGAGCGGCTGAGGCCGATCCTAATGACCATGGGTACCACGGTACTGGGGATGCTGCCGCTATGCGTGGGCGGGCCGCAAGTGGGCGGCGCCGGACTCGGCTATTACCCCATGGCACGCGCCATCGCCGGAGGATTGATCTTTTCGACGATTGTGAGCCTGCTGTTCCTGCCGACCATATACGCGCTACTCGATGACATGCGGCTGGCGTCCGTGCGGGCCATCGGCAAGTCTTTCCGCCCGAACTCTGCACGCGCGTAGCTCTTCGGGGTCGTCGTCATGGTGGAGGCAGCCACTCTACCGACTCAAAGCATCGGACTTATTTGCCGCGAGTCGCTGCGGACACCGAAACGGCCTGACGCGCGATGGCCGCCTGATCTGCGACAAAGATCCGATCGGGATAGGAGCGATGGCACCCCAGCGGCGCAACGCGGCCCATCTCGTCCTGCCACGCTTCCACCGTTTCAGAAGCAGTGCCCGCAGGCGACGCAGATTGCGGAACACACCAGGCGTCTGCCTGAGCTGGAAGCAGACAGCTTGCCCGCATCGCTCACACCCGTTCGTCGCGAGGCCGTCGAGACACGGTCCCGATGCGTGCCGCGGACTTCAGTGACGGCGAAGGCGCAGCCGACACTACGTCGAGCCAACACGAGGCAGCGGCGCGCGTCAGGGCGAGCGCACCTGCGGTCGCAGTATAAGGGTGCGAGAAACGCGGGCTAGGGAACCTCTGAACAAGCCGATATTTGCTTTTGACTCGGTTGCCGCTTGAGTCAGGCCGGGTGAAGAGTGATCGCTCAGAACCGCAGGTTCTGATCACTCTGAACGCCCAACGGGCC
>NZ_JAVTWC010000136.1:0-3982 GCF_032229445.1 Tahibacter sp. | reverse complement strand
TGATCGAAGGCGAGGACGGCACGCACGACCTGATCTGGTCGCGCAGCAAGCCCCAGGCGGCGTGACCGCTGCGGCGCCCCGCCCATCGTGGCGGGGCGCTGTGCTGCTGGTCGCAGCACATCACCACGTCACGCGCGCGGCTTCAACATCGACTCCAGCTCCCGACGCACCTGCGCCAGCAGCTCGTCGGCCTTGTGCGGGCTATCGCCCGCATAGGCCAGCGTTAGCAGTGTGAGCGGGTGGATATCCATCACCTCGCACAGCTCGGCCAGCTTGTTCAGGGTCGGGCTCTTCAGGTCACGCTCCAGCGAACTCATGTAGGTACGGCTGGACACGTCGGAGAACGCTTCCTGGCTTAAGCCGCGCGCTTTCCTGACCGTCTTTAATGCCGCCGCCAATGAGTTCTTCGCTGTCATCCGATGGATTCCCCAAAATCCAAGATGACAGTCGATTGCGCCCTATAGGGCTACAATCTATAGTGTTCATTTGGTGCTGTTCTACTTCTCTGTGCCTTTACGGAAATCCGCATCAGCGGGTTTCAGCAAAGCCACGAAACCGCATCCGCGCTTGCGCACGAAGGCGTAAATCCGGTTTGGCGGTTCTGCGCTTCAACGTGAAACCGCATCCGTGCATCATTGGATTTGTGGGATTGCCGACCATGCCCCAGCCACTCGCCACCGCCCCGGAGCTCGCGCAGCTGCTCGCCAACGGCGAGGCCCGCGCTGCTGGCAAAGTCATTGACCCGGTGCCCGTGGTACGGCTCTTCACGCCGGACGCTCACGTGACCTGGCTGCTGGCCGCGCTCGATCCCGCCGATGGCGACACGGCCTGGGGCCTCATTGACCTGGGGATCGGGATGCCGGCGCAAGGCACCGTCAAGCTGTCCGAGCTGGCCGGCATCGTCGGGCCGCACCAGCAGCCCGTTATGCGCGACCTCTACTTCCGTCCCACAGGCACGCTGTCGGAATACACCCGCCTGGCCGAGCGCGACGGAGCAATCCCGGACTGAATACGTCCGACTGTGACTTTTTCAGTCTGGTGTCATACCGGGCAGGTCTCAATCAGCATTCTTGCGGCGCAGCCGCACCAGTCTGATTCAAATAGACATGATGCCCGACGCGGGCTGCGGCAGGCTGGTCTGTACGGCGCCCCATTTCGGGGCGTTGCCGCCGCAGCATTGAGACGAATACCGCAACGCATCGGAGTCAATCGGTCTTGACAGCCCAACTATCTTCTCTCCTCATGAAGTTCTGATGATGGCGATGTAGCGCGTAGCCCTGCCGTGGCGGCCTGTCCTGTTCGCAGGGAGGTTGCGTCATGGTCGATCCCCATCACGCCGCACGTTGGTATCCAACGGCGGCATACCTCTACGTCTTGTGGCTGGATGCGCTGGCGCTGGCTTGGGAATACCTGCGCCGGCATCCCGACTACCGGCTCGACTGGCTGCGCCGTCATTGCCGTTCGTCGTCTTCGCAAACAGCGCAACGCTGGGGCCTGCGCCTGCTGGAAGACCCGGCGCTCGATGCGCGCGACGCGCATCCGGCCTGGCAGCCCGGCCACGCTGCCGTGGTTCAGCTCTATCCGGATGACGATCCGCCAGCGAACGCCGTACCTTTCGAGTTCTGGCGTATTCCCGGCCACAAGCAACTGATCCACGACGGCAAGCGACTGTCGCTGATCGCGCACAACCCTGGCCGCAGCCGGCGCCTGGCGTTCGCGCCAGGCCTGCACGACGGCATGGCGTTCGCCTATGCCGTGCGCGCAGGCGCTGCGCCGCCGGCCGGTTTCGCGACTGATATGGCGCAGGCCGTACCCGCCGGGATGGCATCGCCCAGGCCAACATCTGCCGTACTGCAGGAATTACACACTTTGCAGGCGCTCGACGCGGCCCTGGCAGGCGCGTCCTCGCGCGAGATAGCCGAAGGATTGTTCGGCGTGGATGCCGTCGCCGCCAATTGGCACACCGACAGCGCCTTGCGCGCCCGCGTGCGGCGGCTGGTGCGCCGTGGCGATGCGCTCATGCGCGGCGGCTATCGACGCCTGGCGCAGCTTCCGCCGCTGCCGTCGCAGTAGGGGGACGTTTCGCGTCCCCCACAGATCGTCCCTTCGCGGAAAGCCTCGCTTTTCTGAAAGTGCCTCTATCCGGCCGCGTGGTGTGGTCGGGCTTGATGGAGGTTCATCCCATGCGACCTGCTCCCTTGCGGCCTGCCGCCGCTGTCTCGACCGCTGCCGCGCAGCCCCAACGCTACCTGACCAACGACGAAGCCGCCGAGTACCTGCGCCTGTCGCCGCGCACGCTGGAAAAGCAGCGCGTGATCGGTGGCGGCCCGCGCTTTCGCAAGTTCGGCCGGCGCGTCATGTACGCCGTGGCCGACCTCGATGCCTGGGCCGCCGACCGCAGTTTCGAGACGACCTCCGATCCCGAATACGCCGAGCACCACTCGGCCGACAGCCGTGCGCGCTGATCGGCGGCGCGCGGCAGGCCATCGCCATGTCCAGCACCGTGCTGCCGTCCCGGCAGCGGCCGTTGCAGGAGCGCGAACAGCTCGACCTGTTCCGCGCCTTGCCCGGCGACATGGCACCGCGCGACAGCCAGGATTTGATGGCCTATCCGTTCTTCTCGCTCGGCAAGTCCAAGCGGGTCAAGCCCATCGACTTCCGCGCGGGCAACGTCACGATTCGCGTGGAAGGCACGCAGGAACACGGCATCGCCACGATTTGGGATGCCGACGTGCTGATATGGGCGGCCTCGCAGATCGTGGAGGCGAAGGACGCGGGCCTGCGGCCTTCGCGGCTGATGCACGCCACGCCCTACGAGATCCTGCGCTTCATCGGGCGCGGCAAGTCGCTGCGCGACTACCAGCGCCTCAAGGCCGCGCTGGATCGCCTGCAATCGACCACCGTGGCCACGTCCATCCGCGAGACGACCGGGCGGCGCCTGCATCGTTTCTCGTGGATCAACGAATGGAAGGAACTTGCCGATGCCAGCGGCACGCCGCTGGGCATCGAGCTGATCCTGCCCGACTGGTTCTATGCGGGCGTGCTCGATGCCGCCCTGGTGTTGACCATCGACCCGGCGTATTTCCGGCTGACCGGTGGCATCGAGCGGTGGTTGTACCGACTGGTGCGCAAGCACGGCGGCAAGCAGGAATACGGCTGGCAATTCGACTTCCGCTACCTGCATCAGAAATCTGGCAGCACCGCGAAGCCCTACGACTTCGCCTGCGACCTGCGCGCGCTCGTCGCGCGGCAGTCGCTGCCCGGCTACGTCTTGGGCATCGAGCGGATGCCGGACAACGGCATGGAGCTGCTGACATTCCGGCCCGTGCCGCCGACGGCACGGGGATAACTCTGGGAGAGCCTGTGGATGGAGTCGTGCTATCAGGCGTGCGGGGTATCGTGCTATCGGGCGTGGGACTATCGTGCTATCAGGCGTGCCGATCGGCCGCAAACCCGTGCCAGCACTGGGTTTCCTCGCCCTCTAACTTCCCTAACTTAATTTCTCTAACTTTTAGTAGGGAAACGCCGCTGCGGTGGACAACCACCACGCGGCCACAAACGCAGCAGCCAAGGCCCGGTTTTCCAGCATGGAGGGCCAGGCCATGATCGTCGCACTGCTCAATCAGAAAGGCGGCGTGGGCAAGACCACGCTCGCGACGCACATCGCCGGTGAGCTGGCGATGTGCGGCCAGCACGTCGTGCTGCTGGACGCCGACCCGCAGGGTTCATCGCTGGACTGGACGCAGCGCAGAAGCCAACAAGGCTTGCCACGGCTGTTCAGCGCCGTGGGCCTTGCACGCGAAACGCTGCATCAGGAAGCGCCAGAACTCGCCAGGCGGGCCGATCACGTCGTCATCGACGGCCCGCCCAGGATCGCCGCCTTGGCGCGCTCCGCGCTGCTGGCGGCCGAGCGCGTGTTGATCCCGGTGCAGCCCAGCCCCTACGACCTGTGGGCCAGCGCCGAGATGGTGGCGCTGATCCG
>NZ_JAVTWC010000135.1:0-25056 GCF_032229445.1 Tahibacter sp. | reverse complement strand
GGCAGGCTGACGCGCCGCGGCGCGAGCGCCGCGTGGAGCGCCGACCCGGCATACAGACGCTGCCAGTCGAACGGCAGGCCTTTCGACCAGAGCTCCGCGAGTTTCGCGTACTCGCCCTGCCGCACCCAGGTGTCGACGGTAAGTGCGAGCGCCTGCTCGCCGACGAGGCTGCTGAACAGGTCGCGATGCTTGCCGGCCTCGTTCTCGTAGCCTCCGTGCCGCTCGCCCTGCAGGTAGCGGCTCAAGCCGTCGCGGAGTTCGTGAACCGACATCACAACGAACGCGAGGCGGTGCTCCATCGCGTCCCGGCCGATCTGCAGCGTGTAGGCGATGTCGTGCAGCGGCAGGTCTTCCCGCTGCTCCAGCGCCTGCAGCAGCCGCCGCACGGAAACCTCCAGCCGCTCGCGCGTCCGGGCCGACACGACGACGAGTGCCGGAGCCGCGGTTGGCGTCGCGCTGTCTGCCGGCGCACGGTACTCCTCCAGCACCACGTGAGCGTTCGCGCCGCCGATGCCGAAGCTGCTGACGCCGGCCCGCCGCGGCGCCGTGGCGCCGGCCGCGTCGCGCGGCGCCGCCCACTCGCCCGTCTCGCGGGCCAGACGAAACGGACCATCGTGAAGTTCGAGGTAGCGGTTCGGCGAGGCGAGATGCGGGTTACCGGGAATCCTGCCGTGCTGCATCATCAGCAGCACCTTGACCACCCCCGCGACACCGGCGGCGGCTTCGAGGTGCCCGATGTTGGACTTCACCGAACCGAGCACGCAGTGCGGCTGCGCCGGCGCTTCCACGTCCTGACGCTGGTACAGCTCGCGGAACGCGGCCTTGAGCGCATTGAATTCGATCGGATCGCCGAGCACGGTGCCGGTGCCGTGCGCTTCGATGTAGCCGACGGTGCAGATGTCGATGTCGGCGGCCTGATACGCGTCGACGAGCAACTGCTGCTGCGCCAGCGGATTGGGCGCGGTGGGAGACGCGGCCCTGCCACCGTGATTCTCCGCGCTGCCGCACACGAGACCGTAGATGTGGTCGCGGTCGGCCTGCGCCTGGCGCAGGGGTTTGAGCATCAGCACGGCAACGCCTTCGCCGCGGCCGTAGCCGTCCGCGTCCTGGTCGAAGGTCTTGCAACGTCCGTCGCTGCTGAGGATGCCGGCGTCGTGCGCGCGTACGCTGTTGACGGGATTCGCGATCACGTTGACGCCGCCGACCAGTGCCACCGCGCATTCGCCGGACGCGAGCGCGCCGACGGCGCGATGCAGGGCGACGAGTGAGCTGGAGCACGCGGTGTCCACGGATTCGCTGGGACCGCGCAGATCCAGCAGATACGACAGCCGGTTCGCGATCATGAAATGGAAGGCGGAATCGCCGCCGAACTGCACCGAGGCGCCGGCGAGCTGGCACAGGTCCTTGTAGTCGGACGTGGACACGCCCACGAACACGCCGGTGCGACTGCCGGCAAGGCTGCCAGGCCGGTAGCCGGCGTCCTCGACGCAGGCCCAGGCCATTTCGATGAACAGGCGCTGCTGCGGATCCATCGCCACGGCCTCGAGCGGCGAGATACCGAAGAACAGCGGATCGAAGCAGTCGACATCGGCCATGAAACCGCCGAGCCGGACCGACGCGGGCAACGCGGCTGCGCTGGTGCCGAGACTGTGCATCCACGCCCAGCGATCGGCTGGCACTTCGCCGATCAGGTCGTCGTTGGCGACCAGATGCGTCCAGAACGCATCGACATCGGCCGAACCGGGGAATCGCCCGCTCATGCCCACGACGGCGACCGGTTCGCGTGCACGCGACAGGTCGCCCGGCGACGGTGTCGGTGTCGGTGTCGACCTCGGCCGCACAACCGGAGCGGCCCTGCCGGAGCGCACCGGCACGGCCGCAGCGCGCGTTGCCGCCGGCGCCGCGTCAGGCGCGTCGGCGTTCCAGCGCGTGCGCAGCTCGCCGCCGTACCGCGCGAGGAGATGGCGCGCCAGTGCGGCCAGCGTCGGACATTCGAAGAACACCGTCGGCATCAGGCGCAACCCGTAAGCGCGGTTGAGCTGGTTGGCGAATTCCGTGAGATAGATGGAATCGAATCCGTAGTGCGAGAGTTCGGTGTCGGCATCGATCGCGTCGGTGCGCAACTTGAGCACAGCGGCCGCGGCAGCGGCGAGCTCGCGAACGAGCCGCTGCGTCAGCACCGCATCGGCGGGTCCGGCGGTGTCGTTGCTCACTGCCGCCACGGCGACGGGGGCGGCGACACCGGGCGTCGGCGCGTGACCGAGCACGGCTACCCGGATCGCACCGGTCTGCCCCTGCGCGACGAGCATGCGCGCATGCCGCCCGTGCAGCGCACTCGCGAACGCGCGCAGCGCGTGGGCCGACTCGAGCGGAGCCAGGCCGGTCAGGCTTCGCATGAGTTGTTCGGTCTGCGTATCGACCTGCATGCCGCCGTCCTTCCACAACGGCCAGTTGATCGAACAGCTGTGCCCACTGCGCGTGCCGCGCTCGACGAGGGTATTGCGATGGATCGCGAATGCGTCGAGGAACGCGTTCGCACCGGCGTAGTCGGCCTGCCCCGGATTGCCGAGCACGGCCGAGAACGAGGAAAACAGCGCAAAGAATGCGAGCGGCAGGTCGCGCGTGGCTTCGTCCAGGTTCAGCGTGCCGTCGACCTTCGGCGCGAACACAGCCTGCACGTCGGCCGGCGTCTTGTGCGCGAGATACGCGTCGCGCAGCGTGGCCGCGCAATGCACGATGCCGCGCAGCCGCCCGTTCACCGCGTCGCTCGCCAGGATCGCTTCGACGTCGCTCCGGCGGCTGACATCGCCACGCAGGTACGTCACGTCGAGGCCGTCCTCCCGCGCCGAACGCAGCCATTGTTCAGCGTCGTCGTCGGCCGGCGAACGGCCACTCAGCACTACCCGCACACCATCGACGCGACAGAACCAGCGCGCGAGGATGCGGCCGATGCCGCCGAGACCACCCGTGATCCAGACGACGTCTCCGGCCAGCAGCAGGCCGGACGGGTCGTCCGGCGTCGTGGCGGTCGCGGCGAGTTCCTGCCAGCGCACCACCTGCCTCACGCCGTCGCGGTAGCGCACCACGGCCTCGCTCGCGGGATGGGTGAGTTCGGCGCGCAGGCGCTCGAGCGGCGGCACCGGATCATCCGGCGCGCAGGCGAGCAGCGTGCCGACAAGCCTGGGGTTCTCGACACGCGCGGTGCGCAGCAGCCCGACGAGCGCCGCGTACGCCGGATAGCGGTCATCGTCCGGCACCAGCACGGTCACGCGGGTCGTCGCGTGCGCCGTCTGCAGGCAGTCCTGCAGCAGCGCCATCACGGCAGTGACGTGACGTGTGACAGCGGCGGCCGACGTTTCGGCATCGAGCACTTCGATCCGTGCCGTCGGCCACTCCGCGCGAAGACTCTGGCGCAGCGCCTCGTCATCCGCGGCGAGCACGAATACCAGGGCGTCGGCGGGCGTTTCGTCGGCCGGCTCCGACCGCATGTGGTCCTGCCAGAACGGAATCGCGCGGAGCGCTTCATCACGCGGCGGCAGATCGATGGGCAACGCGGTCAGTCCCTCGAACGCCACGAGGCATTCGCCCGCGTCGGTGACGAGATCGATGTCGTAGGTGCGCGTCGGTGCACCGTCCGCAGAACACTGCCGCACGTACGCATACAGGCTCGACGGCAGCACCGGTGCGTGAATCCGCAGCGCCTCGAGCGCGAATGGCAGCCGCAACTGGGCCGGGCGTCCGTCCTGGATGAAGGAATACGCAATGGCGGCGAGCACCGTACCGTGCAGCATGGCCGGGTGCAGCTCATCCGCCTCGTCGGGTGTGTCGCGCAGGACCAGGCGCGCGAGCGCCTCGCGATCGCCGAACGCGAGGTTTTCGATCGGGAACATGCGCGGGCCGTGAACCACGCCCAGCAGCTCATGGCAGCGATGGCCTTCGATGCCGTCGGCGCAGCGGCGGCGGATGGCGTCCAGATCATGGCGCGGAGCCGGCGGCTGTCGGCCAGCCTCCTCGAACATCAGCATGCCCTGGGCGCAGACCGCGTCGCTCTCCGACGCGATCGTGAAGCCGCCCGTCGGATCCAGCCGCGTGACCAGCACCGATGTTTCCGGAGTGACCTTCATCGGTGCACGCCAGACCACGTTCGCGAGGCCGCTGACGCGGCGCCCCAGCACGTGCTCGCCGGCTTCCCGCGCAATGCGCAGGTAGACGACGCCAGGAACGACGTGGTCGTGGTCTTCGAGGAAGTACTCGTCGCCGCGGAATACCGTACGCACCGCCGGCAGCGGGGCCGCCGCGGTCTCCGACGCATTCCTGGGCGACAGCAGCGAGAGTCCACGCACGGCAACGCAGACGCGACCCGTGTCGTCGCAGACATCGACGGCGATCGTCGGCGCGGCGTGTCGCGCGCCCTCGACGGCCGGCAGGCGCAGATAGGCCCATGCCACGGACGGCGTCGGAGCCAGGACCTGCACCGACTCGACCGCGAACGGCAGGATGCCGAGCAGCCCGTTGTCCTGCTGCGAGGTGAGCAGTGACAGTCCCGCCGCCGCCTGCAGCGCGCTGTCGAGCACGCCGGGATAGAGCGTGTAACGTGCGGCGTCCGAGGCGTCGGCCGGCAACTGCAGCTGAGCCAGCACGAACGGCGCATCGGCGTCGTCGCACAAATGCACGGCGACGAGTCCGCGCAGCGCCGGGCCGTACTCCAGGGCCGGGCCGTTCAGCAGGCGGTAGCAGGCATCCGCGCTGAGCGTGCGGCTGCAGCGTGCGCGCAATTGCGCCAGGTCGACCCGTTCACGGGAATCGCCGATGTACAGCAGTCGCCCCTGTGCGAGGGTCGCTTCCTCGCCGTCCTGCCCGGCGGCGCTGACTTCGAAAGCCACTTCACTGTCCGCCGTCCCGGTCAGCCGCGTGTGGACGTCGACGCGCGCGGTGACCGCCAGCGGCCGGATCCAGACGACATCGCGTAGCTCGGTCGGCCTGACCGCCGCGTCATCCTCCGACGAGGCGCGCAGCGCTGCGTGCGCCATCTCCAGGTAACACACACCGGCCAACGTCGGCACGCCGCCGACCCGGTGATCACGCAACAGCGGCTCGCTCCCGTCGAACGTCGACGTGAACCGCTGTGCGGCCAGGGTCGAGGTATTGCGCTGCAGTAACGGATGAATCACGGCGGCCGGTACGGCAGCGGCGGCCGGGCCGGCAGCACGCCGATCGTTCGTTGCCTCGATCCAGTGGGATTCTCGCGCGAACGGGTACGTGGGCAGGGCCAGGCGGCGCGGCGGCGCGGCGCCGAACAGTGTCGCCCACGGCAGCGCATAGCCCTGGCAGTACAGGTCCGCCAGCGCGTGCAGCGCATCGCGCGTGGCGGCGTCGTCCGCCACGCCCGATGCCAGCCGCTCGAGCAGCGCCTCGCCGGTCTGTTGCAGCGCACGCTGGCCCGCGAACTCGCGCGGCGCCACGCCACGGAACACGTTCGGCCCGCGTTCGCCGGCCCGCGCCTGCGACAGCACCTGCAGCGCCTGCTCGCGATCTCCGGCCACCACGGCACAGCGGTGCGTGAAATGCTGCCGGCCGCACAGCAGTGTGTAGCTCGTCGCGGTCAGCGCGGCCGCATCCCACTCGCTGTCGCGCAGCACGCTGATAAGCGCGTCCATCTTCTGCTGCAGTGCTGCGGCACTCGTTGCCGAGAGCATCAGCGGCACGGAGCGCAACGGCGCAACCGGCGGCGCGTCCGTGACGTATTCCTGTACCAGCATGTGCGCATTCGTCCCGCTCATGCCGAACGCACTGACGCCGGCCATGCGGCGGCGATGCGGCGTGCGCGACCACGGGCGCAGCGTGCGATTGACTTCGATCGCACCGGCCTGCCAGTCGATGTAGTCGCTGAGTTCCTCGCAATGGACGCTGGGCGGGATCGCCTCCTGCGAGAGCGCCAGCACCGCGCTGACCAGACTCACCAGTCCGGACGCGGCGAACGCGTGGCCGAGATTGCTCTTGGTCGATGTGATGGCGCACGGCGCTGCATCCTTTGCGCGCGCGCCGAATACCTCACGCAGCGCGTCGACCTCGACCGGGTCGCCCAGACGCGTGCCGGTGCCGTGCGCCACCACGTAGTCGATGTCGTCGGGCGTCACGTTCGCGCGGGCGTACACGTCGCGGATCAGCGCCGCCTGCAACGCGCCGTTGGGAGCGGTGATGCCGTTGGTCTTGCCGTCGTAGTTGATGCCGCTGCCCAGGATCACCGCGCGGATCGGATCGCCGTCCGCCTCCGCCTGGGAGAGCCGCTTGAGCACCAGCGCCACGACCGCCTCGCCCGGCACCATGCCGTTCGCGCGCCGGTCGAACGCGTAACAGCGTCCGTCCTCCGACAGCATCCCCGCCTGACTCATGCCGGCGAATGCCTCGGCCGTCAGCGACAGACTCGCGCTGGCGGCAATCGCCGTGTCGCACTCGCCAGCGCGCAGGCTCAGGCACGCCTGATGCGCCGCGACCAGCCCCGACGAACACGAGGTGTTGATCGCCATCGCCGGTCCGTGCAAATCGAGGAAATAGCACAGGCGCGAGGCCAGGATCCCGTCGTGCGTACCGGTCAGCGTGCCCTGCGGGCCGACCATCAGCTGATACTCGCCCTGCTCCACGCCGACGAACATGCCGACGGTGTGCCGCGCCAGCTGCGGTGTGCCGTAGCCGGCGTCCTCCAGTGCATTCCACGCTTCCTGCAGCAACAGGCGCTGGCGCGGATCCATCACCTGCGCTTCCCGCGGCGAGATCTCGAAGAACGCCGGTTCGAATTCGTCCACACCCGGCATGGCGCCGAGCCATTTGCTCTTGAGCATGCCGGCGGCGTAGGCCGCGCGCCAGTCGAAGCGCTCCAGCGCCACTTCCTCGACGGCCGAGCGGCCTTCGGCCAGGATGCGCCACAGGGCATCGACGCTGCGCGCCTGCGGAAAACGCCCGCTCATGCCGATGATCGCGATCGGTTCGGCGCCCGGCATCGTGCCGGCGACGGCAGCCGCGGTGCGGCGGCCGGCGCGGCGCGAACGCAGCGGCGTGGCGGTCGCCTGCGGCACCACCCGTGCCGGCGCGGGTTCGGTCTCGCGATAACGCGCTTCGACGCGGGCGCGATGCTGTTCCAGCAGGTGAGCCGCGACGCGTTCCAGCGTCGCGTGACTGAAGAACACGGCAGGGGTGAGCTCGATGCCGTAGTGAGCCGAGATCTGCTTCGCCCATTGCGCCAGCATGAGCGAGTCGAAACCGAAGTCGGCCAGGTTCGCCTGCGCCTGTAGCTGGTCGCGGGGCAGCTTGAGCAGCTCGCCGATCTGCGTCCTCAGATCCCACTGCACGCAGTCTTCGAGCGACAGGCCACGCAGTTCTGCGCGACGACGTGCCGGGACCGCGGCACCGACTGCCGCGGCCAGCGGCGGCTTGGGTGCGCCGGTCTCGCGCGGTCCGTGCAGGCCGAGCGCGCGTTCGATCCGCGTGCGCTGCCCGACCATCACGAGGCAGTGGCCGGCGACCTGCGCGAGCGCCCGCTCCAGTACATCGATCCCGGCCTGCGCGGTCAGCGCTACCTGGCCGCTTGCCTGCAGGTAGAGCGTGGTATTGGCGGCTGCGTCGCCTACCTGGATACCGCTGTCGGCCCAGACCGGCCAGGCAATCGCCATGCGGCGGCCCGGACCGGAGCAGTGTTCCGCGTAGGCCATCTCGAAACGATTGCCGAGCGCGTAGTCGGCGCTGCCGAAATCGCCTAGCACTGCCGCGGCCGAACTGAAATAGCACACGAAGGCCAGCGGCTGATCCTGCAACACCGCATCGAGCACCTGCGTGCCGCGGACCTTCGGTGCCAGGACGCGCGCGAAGGCGTCGGCCGACTTGTCCAGCAGCGATTCGGCGTCCAGCAGGCCAGCCGCATGGATCACGCCCTCGATCGCGCCGAAGCGTTCCACGGCCTGCGCCACGCCCGTGCGCATCGCGGCCTCGTCGGTGACGTCGGCCATGACGTAGAGCACTTCGCCGCCCGATTGCGTCCATGTCTGCAGTTCGGCCCGGCTTTGCTCGTCGAGCTCGCGCCGCCCGCTCAGCACGACCTTTGCCGAATAGCGTTCGAGCAAGTGCCGCGCCATCAGGCCACCGAGCCCGCCGGCGCCGCCGGTGATCCAGTAGACGCCGCCGGCCCGCAGGCCGCTCTCACCGTCGGCCAGCGGGTAGTCCTCGACGCGCAGCGCATGGCAGCCATCGTCGTCGTAACGCAGGTCGCCCAGCGATCCGGCACACAGTGCCTGCCAGGCGTGCCGTGCCCATTGCCGCGTACCGTCCGCGTCGTGCAGCGCGCCGTGCTGTAGCAGCACGGCCGTCGCCATCTGCGGCGCCAGTACGCGCGCCGAACGCGTGATACCGATCCACGACTCCGCGTGGCAGCGCGACAGCGCATCGCCGTAGGCCGCACACACCAGCAGCCGCCCGCAGGTCAGGCCCGAAGTGAACAGACCTTGCAGCAACGGCAACAGGCTGCGCCAGTCGTCTTCGCCAGCCGGCGCGTCGATGTCTCCGGCGTAGACGAACGCATCGATCTCGCCGTAGTGCCTCGCGATATCGTTCAACGCCTGCCGGCAGCCGGCCGTGTGGTTGCGCACGACGGCATGCTGGTCCGGTGCCGGTGACTCGCTGGCATCGGCGAACCACAGGCGGATCAGTTCGACGTCGGCATCGAGCTCACGCCACTCCTGCGCGATCTGCTGCGCGATCATCGCGTTCGCCGCGACGTACAGCACGCGCTTCGGACGCGTCACGCCCGGCATCGGCGTATGCGCTGCCCACCGCTCCCGCATGGTCATCTGGGTCACGGGTTCGCGCGGACGTACCGGCGCCACCGGTTCAGCGGCAGCGACCGGTACCGGGCCGTCGGCCGGCGCCGGCGACATCGTCAGGTCGTGCAGCACGACGCAGACGCGCTGCTGCGCATCGCACAGCTGTACGTGGCAGCGGTACGTTCCGTCGTCACCCGGTGCGAGCGTCTGCACTCGCGCCTCGCCGCTCCCGCGCAGCGCGGCCAGCACATCGACGCGCGCTACACCCTGCAACTGCCAGGCGCCGTCGCTCGCACCGGCAAGCCGCAATGCCGCCTGCGCCGCCTGCTGCAACAGTGCCGGACGCAGCCCGTAGCGCTCGTCGGCCGGCGTGTCCGGCAGCAGCAGCGGCATGCGCAGGGCCGTATCGTCCATCGGCGTCGCCACGACCGCCGCACGCTCGCCGCGGCCCAGGCCGTGCACCGTGCGCTCGCCGTCTTCGCACTCGCTATAGATCTCGTAATCGATCGCGCCGTCCACCCGCTCGTACAGCCCGATGTGCACGCGTGCCGGCGCATCGCCGACGACCACCGGCGCACCCCACTGCACGTCGTGCAGCACCAGCGCCGCATCCTCGTCCAGCCGCCAACCTGCACCGTGAGCGAGCGCCACGTACGCCATCTCCAGTTGCGCGACGCTCGTCAGCATGCCGTGTTCAACCGCCTCCTGTCCGGCGCCGATCAGGCTGCTGAAGCGCAGTTCCTGCACGTCACTGGTGTTTTCCTGCACCAGCGGATGCAGCGCGCGGGCACCGGCGGGTTCCACCGACGCAGCCGCACCGCCGTCGTGCCAGAAGGCCGTCGTCGCGAACGGATAGGTCGGCAGCGGCAGCCGCCCATGCGGCTGCGATTCGAACAGCGCCGCGTAGTCGAGCTTGTAGCCCTGCACATAGAGATCCGCGACGGTCGCCAGACGCTCCAGGTATTCATCGGCCGGCAGCGACGGCACGCAATCGTGCATGCACTGCTGACCGTAGCGCTTGAGCCCCGCCTGGCCACCCTCCTCGAGCGAAACGGTGCGCCCGGCGTAGACCTGCGCTGCCTTGCCGTGCGCCAGCCACTTCTGCAACCGCTGCGCCAGATCGGCGGCCGAACGCGCGACGCACGCGAGCCGGTGCTCGAAGTGCTTGCGACCGACGAGCAGGGTGTAGCTGATATTGCCGACATCGAGATCGGCGTGATGCTCGCAGTGCGCGGCGAGCTGCTGCGCCTGCTGTCGTAGCTGCTCGGCGCTGCGCGCCGACAGCACCATCAGATGGGCTGGACGCGGCTGTGTACGGCGCACCACGGCCGGTGCCTCCTCGATCACCACATGCGCATTCGTGCCGCTCATGCCGAACGCGCTCAGCGCGGCGCGGCGCGGGCGCGGCGCGCCGTCGGCGTCGACGCCGCGGGGCCACTCACGCAGCGTGGTGTTGACGAAAAACGGGCTGTTGTCGAGGTCGATGTGCGGGTTCGGGGTATGGAAATGCAGCGACGGCGGCATCTGCCGGTGCCTGAGCGACAGCAGCACCTTGAACAGTCCCGCCATGCCGGAGGCGGCGAGCGCGTGGCCGAGATTGGTCTTGATGGTGCCGATCGCACAGTAGCGCTTGCGCGCGGTCCTGCGGCGGAACGCGCGCGTCAGCGCATTGATCTCGATCGGGTCGCCGAGCGGGGTACCCGTGCCGTGTGCCTCGACGAGATCGATTTCGTCGGGATCGACGCCGAAGGTGTCGTAGACCTGCGATTCCAGGCGTTCCTGAGAGCGCGCGCTCGGTGCCGTGATGCCGTTCGTCGCGCCGTCCTGGTTGATGCCCGATCCGCGGATCACGCCATGCATGGCGTCGCCGTCGCGCAGGGTGTCCTCGAGACGCCGCAGCACCACCGCACCGACGCCTTCGCCCGGCACGAAGCCGTCGGCCTGCGCATCGAACGTGTGGCACCGGCCGGTGCCGGAAAGCATGCCGGCAGCCGCCGGACCGCCGTACACCGCCGGCGCGCAGCCTATCGAGACGCCCCCGGCAATGACGAGGTCGAGCTCCCCATTCCAGAGTGCCTGGCAGCCCAGGTGCATGGCGACCAGTGCGCTGGAGCACGCGGTGTCGACGGCGATCGCCGCCCCCTGCAGATCGAGGTAGTAGGCGATGCGCGCCGGCACGATCGACGTGGCATTGCCCCACATCGCCTGCGCGGGTACGTCGGTGCCGAACAGTTGGCTGTAGTCGCCGGGCTCGCAGCCCACATAGACGCCGCAGCGCTGGTCCTGGATGCAGGCTCCCGCATAGCCGGCGTCCTCGAGCGCCTTCCACGCCTCCTCGAGGAACAGCCGCTGCTTGGGATCCATGTAGCGTGCTTCGACACCCGAGATGCTGAAGAACATCGCGTCGAACTGATCGATGCCGTCGATGAAGCTGCCGTACGGATAGCGGCCGTCGCCGGCCTGCGCCGCTCCCCAGCGCGTCGACTCGCCGACGAGGTCATCGCCGTTCGCGAGGTGCTGCCAGAGCGCTTCCAGGTCGCGCGAGCGCGCGAACCGGCCGGACATGCCGACGATAGCGATCGGGCCGTTGCGCGTGGCGACGGTGACGTGGGGCGCGGAATCGGCGGAGGTGCGCCGCGGCGTGACTTCCGGCGCACCGGCGTTGGGCGCCGGCTCGTCGTCCATCGCCGGCTCGTCGGCCAGCGCCGTGCCCGGATACCGCGCGACGATGTGGCTCGTCAGCTGCGAGATCGAGCTGTAGTCGAAGATGACCGTGGTCTCGAGGTCCAGCGACAAGGACGCATTCAGTGCCTTGACGAACTCGATGCCGACGATCGAATCGAGGCCGTAGTCGGCAAATGCGGCGTCGATGTCGACATCGCCCGCGTCGAGCTTCAGCACGCTGCACAGTCGTTCGAGCAATGCCTCACTGACGCGGGCGCGGCGTGCCAGGTCGCCGCTGCCGCGCACGACGGCCCGCGGCGCTTCGGCACTCGCTCGCACCACGGCTACCGGCTTGCGCGCGCTCCTGACCGGCTGCTGCACGACGCCGTCGCTGCGCGCCACGACGACCTGCTGGCCGAACGCATGGCCCGCCTGCGCCGGAAAGAACACGTCCTCGAAGCCTTCCGCGTTCAGCACCGCGCGCCAGGTGTCGGGCGTCAGGGCAGGCGTTCCGGCGACACGCAGCACGTCGTCCTCGAACAGCCACCAGCCGTCGGTCAATCCGAACGTCAGGTGCGCGAGCAGGCTGCTGCCGGTCACGTGCATCTCGTTCAACAGCAGCAGACCGTTGCGCTGCAGCGCCGCCTTCGCGTTGCGCAGCGTGTTGCGGATGTCGCGCGTCGCGTGCAGGACGTTGGTCGCCACGACCAGGTCGTAGGCTCCGATGTCGAACCCCTGCTCCTGCGGCGTCTTCTCGGCGTTGAACAGCTTCCAGGTCAGATACGGCACGGTCGGCGCGTAACGCTGCTGCGCATGCGCCAGAAACGCCTTGGAGATGTCGGTGTAGCAGTACTCGGCGATGTCGGCCTCGTACGGCTTGAGGCGCGCGAACAGCGCGGCGCTCGTGCCGCCGGTACCGGCGCCGATCTCGAGGATGCGGACGCGCGCGGCGTCGGCGGCCGTTGTCGCGGCGCAGCGCTGTTCGAGATACGCCGCCGCGACTTCGGCGAGGACGGCATTGAAATAGTCGGCCCCCGTCGTGCCCTGGTAGACGCCTTCCACGCGTCCGACCGATGCGTCGGCGAACAGCACTTCGGTCGCCAGCCGCTTGCCGGTCAGGATGTCCGGCAGCGCGCGCACCATCGCGTCGACAAGCCTGGCCTGTGCCGCGAACGCGGGGTCCTCGAACCACTGCGCCGTCGCCGCTTCCCATGTGCTCCATCCCGCGTCGGCGGACGCCCGCGGACCGAGGACGAGGCCCGCGCCGTCGCGGCGCAGGTAGTCGCCGCGCTCGAGTATGCGCAGGCTCTCGTCGAACCACCTGGCGAAGCGCTGGTCGATGCGCGCCTGCTCGCCCTGGGCCGTGAAGGTCGCGTCGCGGAACAGTCCGAGCGAGCGCAGTTGCAGGAACATCAGCCCGCGCAGCGAATCTTCCATGTGTTCCAGTGGCCAATCCGCTGCCGTCATGTGGCGCTCCCGTTTCCGACCGCATTTTCGTAGTGCGCCACCGCCGCGCGAACGCGGTCCTGAAGCTGGATCATGTCCGGCACCGCGGTGCGTCCTGGGTAGATCGCGACGGCGCTCTTCGGGCTCATGCCTTCGATCAGCACGGGCTTGGTCGTCTTCACGATGCCCATCTGGTCGAGCGGCTCGTCGAGCAGGCAGTCGAGCGCACGCATCGCCTCATCCGCCGTGATCAGCCCGATGCCCATCTGCGCCATCTCCGCGAAGCCTTCGAGTTCGAGGTTCTCGGGCCGGTCCCAGAATCCCCAGTTCATGATCTTCACCGCCGGCGCATCCGGCGCCGACCAGCGCTGCCGCAGCGCCAGCGCGAAGGCGTCGGCGAACGCGCAGCCAGCCGCGTAGGCGCTTTGCAGCGGATTCCTCACAAACGAGATCACCGACGAGAAAAACAGCACGAGCTGCAGCGGCTCGCGGCTGAACGTTTCCACGACCCGCACGCTCGCGTCGACCTTGGCGCGCAGGCCGGCGCGGAAGTGTGCCTCGTCCATGTCCGCGAGCGCGCGCGGATCCAGATGGATCAGCGACAGCACCACGCCGTCGATGCGCCCGTGGCGGCGCTTGATCTGCCGATACGCGTCGTCGAGCGAACTGGCGTCGGCGGCGTCCGCCACGATGTACTCGGGCGCGACGCCGAACGCGGCGAGGCGATCGATATTTGCCTGGATGCGCTCGTCCATGGGCCGCCGTCCGAGCCACACGACCTGCGCCTGCTGCTCGCGGATGACGTGTTCGGACCACGCGGTACCGACGTGTCCGGCGCCGCCGACGACCACATACACCAGTCCGGCGCGGCGCACCGCGGCCGGCGACCGGTTCGCCCTGACCGCGAGCAGTTGCTGCCGGTGCCAGCGGCCTTCCCGGTAGGCCCAGGGACGCGCACGCGCATCCGCGGGCACCGACGGCCAGCGACTGACGTACCAGTCGGCGTCGCTTTCCAGATCGACGAGTCGTATCGACCAGCGCGGAAATTCCTTCGCCATCGAACCGGCGAGCCCGTGCACACCGGCATGCGACGGATCGACGACGGCGCCCTTGTGCGCCTGCACTGCCTGGAAGGTCACCACGGTCCAGGCGAGTTCGCGCTCGCCGTAGCCACACGCGAGCAGCGCCTTGATCAGCCGGAACACGTGGAGCACGCCTTCGTGCTGCACGTCGATGAGCTGTGCGTCCGCGTCCACCGGCGACTGCGGCGCGATCCACACCACGTGATCGAAGCTGCCAGCCTGCGCGAGACTGGCCGTCAACGCGGCGATGTCGTCGCCGCCGCCGATGTCGGACAGCACCGCCTTCGGGTAGTGCGTGCGCAGGCAGGCGCGCGCAAGCGTGCCGCCGCCGACGACCAGTGGGCGATCGCTGAGCACGGCGAACGCGTCCTGCGGTGCTTGCACCAGCTGCGAGGCGTCCACCGCATCCCAGCGCGGGATCACATGCTGCACGCCGACCGCGATCGTTCCCGCGGCGCTGGCGGCGTCGTTCGCCGGTGCGGCCTCGCGGCGCTCGTCTTCGGCGTCGACCCAGTAGCGCTGGCGCGCGAACGGATACGCCGGCAACCGCAGCCGCTGTGGCGCGCGACCCGGGTAGACCAGCGCGCCGTCGAGCCGGTAGCCCTGGCTGTAGCGATCGGCGAGCGCCGCGAGCGTCGCGCGATAGGCGGCAGCGTCGGACTCCTGTTGCGCCAGCGCGCGCAGACTGTCCTGGGTCTGCTGCGTCTGTGCCGGGCGCTCGTCGAAATCGGCGGGCACCCTGCCGCGCGACAGCGCGGGCGAAGCCTCGTCCGCCTGCGCCGCCACGAGCAGCGCAAGCGCCTGCGCTCGGTTCTCGACGACGACAGCGCAGCGGTACTGCAGGTGGCGCCGGTGCGCGAGCAGCGTGTGGCTCAGTGCGGCGAGTCCGCCGAGGTCGCCGTCGGGCATCGCGCGCAGCAGCGGCAGCACGTCGGCGATGCGCTGCCGCAGCGCCGTTTCGGTCGCCGCCGACAGCACGAGCAGGAAGGCCGGCGCGGTGGCCGTGAACGGCGCGGGGACGGCATCGTCGTCGCGCACGACCATGTGCGCATTGGTGCCACTCATGCCGAACGCGCTGACCGCGCCGAGGCGGCGCCGTCTCGCCTGGCGCGGCCAGGGGCGGTTCGTGCGGTTGACCTCGAACGCGCTGCGCGACCAGTCGATGTAGTCGCTGAGCCGGTCGCAGTGCAGGCTCGCCGGTATCGTCTCGTGCTGCAGCGCGAGCACGAGGCTCACGAGACTCACGAGGCCCGACGCGGCGAATGCGTGTCCGAGGTTGCTCTTGGTCGAGGTCAGCGCGCAGCGCGCCGGCCGGCCAACCTGCGCGCCGAACGCACGGTCGAGTGCAGCGACCTCGACGGGATCGCCGAGGCGCGTCGCCGTGCCGTGCGCGACGACGTAGTCGATGTCGGCCGCCGCGATGCGCGCACGCGCGTAGGTTTCGGCGATCAGCGCTGCTTGCGCCGCGCCGTTCGGCGCGGTGATGCCGTTGGTCTTGCCGTCGTAGTTGATGCCGCTCGCGACGATGACGGCATGGATCGGGTCGCCGGCCGCGCGCGCCTTCGACAAGCGCTTCAACACGACGGCGACGACGGCTTCACCGGGCACCATGCCGTTGGCGCGCTCGTCGAACGCGTAGCAGCGGCCCTCGTCCGACAGCATGCCGGCGTGGCTCATGCCGATATACGGGTGCGGCGTCAGCACGAGATTCACGGCGGCCGCGACCGCGGCATCACAATCGTTCGCACGCAGGCCGACGCAGGCCTGGTGCGCGGCGACGAGCCCCGACGAACACGAGGTATTGATCGCCATCGCCGGACCGTGCAGGTCGAGCACGTAGGACAGCCGCGACGCGAGGATAGCGTCGTGATTGCCGGTCATCGAGCCGTTTGCACCGACGAGCATCTGATACTCGCCCTGCTCGACGCCGACATAGAGACCGATCTTCTCGCGTTCGGATTGCAGCTCGCCGTAGCCCGCATCTTCGAGCGCGCTCCAGGCTTCCTGCAGCAGCAGTCGCTGGCGCGGATCCATGGTCTGCGCTTCGCGCGGCGAAATCTCGAAGAACAGCGGGTCGAACTCGTCGATGCCCGGCATCGCGCCGAGCCACTTGCTCGTCATGCGCGGCGCACCGTCAGGCGCGTCGTAGTAGCCGCGCCAGTCGAAGCGCTGCAGCGGGATTTCGGTCACGACGTCGCGGCCGTCGGCGAGGATGCACCACAATTCCTCGACGCTGCGCGCCTGCGGGAAGCGACCGCTCATGCCGACGATCGCGATCGGTTCATCGGCTTGGGTGGTGCGCGGCGGCGCTGCCGGCTCCGGCTCGTCCGCCTCGGCCGCACCACCGTTCGCTTCGGCCGCACCGCCGTTCGTGTCGGCCTCCCGGTAAAACGCGCGCAGCTGCGGCTCGTGCTGCTGCATCAGATAGTCGACGACCTGGCGCAGGGTCGGGTGACTGAAAAACACCGCCGGAGTCAACTCGATGCCGTAGTGCTGCGCGATGCGTTTGGACCAGCGCGCGAGCGTGATCGAATCGAAACCGTACTCGGTCAGGTTCTGCCGCGGCCGGATCTTGTCGTGCGAGAGCTTGAGCATCTCGCTGATCTGGTCGCTCAGGTCCGCGGCGATGCGCTGATCGAGATCGAGCCCGGGTGTCGCGGCGCGCAGCCGCGAGGATACGGGCACGGCGCGCGGCGTTTCGCGCGGCGCGCGATCGGCCACGCCCATGCTTGCGCTCAGGCGCTCGGTCAGGCGCTGCGCGTCGCCGCACATCACGAGGCGGAAGCCACTCTCGCCTTCGACGAGCCGGTCGAACAGTGGCACACCGAACCGCGGGTCGAGCGCTTCCTGGCCGCTGCTCTTCAGATACAGGCGCGTGCGTTCGGGATCGCTGCCGCTGCCCATGCCGTCGCCGTCCCACAGCGGCCAGCCGATCGACAGCAGCAGGCGTCGCGAACGGGCGCCGAACGCCTGCGCGTAGGCCATCTGGAAACGATTGGCGACGGCATAGCCGACGCTGCCGAAATCGCCGAGTACGGCCGCGTTCGAGCTGAAGCAGCAGAGGAAATCGAGTTCAGGGTCTTCGCGCAGTGCATCGTCGAGCACCTGTGTTCCTTGCACCTTGGGCCGCAGCACCTGGCGTAGCCGCTCGATGCCGTTGTCGAAGAACATGCCGTGCCCTTCGACCCCCGCCGCATGGATGGCGCCGTGCACAGCGCCGAAGCGCGACCGAGCCTCGTTCACGCAGCGCTGCATCGCCTCGGCATCCGCCACGTCGACGGCGGCGTAGACGACCTGCGCGCCGTCGCAACGCAGCCGTTCGATCTGCGCGGCGCGCCCGGCGTCGGGCATCCCGCGGCCGGTCAGGATCAGGTTCGCGGCATGGTCACGCCACAGGTGCCGCGCGAAGGTCAGTCCCAACGCGCCGGCGCCGCCGGTGATCAGATAGGTTCCGCCTTTGCGCAGGCGCGGCACGCCGGACGGCGCAGCGGTCCTGCGCAGGTGCAGGACATGGCGTTCCTGTTCGAGGTAGCTCGCGGTGCGCAGGGTTTCCGCGCAGAGCTCGCGCACGATCAGCGCGACGTGGGCGCGCCAGGCCGCGTCGTCGCGGTCGACGACTGGCGTCGACAGCACGGCGACCGCCGTTTCCGGCGACAGCACGCGCAGCGTACGTTCGATGCCGATCCAGGATTCGACGTGGCAGCGGCTCAGCGCATCGGTGTGGACGCCGCACAGCAGCAGGCGGTCACAGGCGAGTCGTGCGTCGTGCATGCCCTGCAACAGTGCCAGGATGCCTTCCACGGCATCCGCCGTCGCCGGTTGCGTCGGGTCGGGCAGATACACCAGCGCATCGATGTGCCCGTCCTGCCCGCGGATCTGTCCGAGCGCCGCCGCAAAATGGTCGCGCGTTGCGAGGTTGGTGACAAAGGCGATGTCGAATCGGGGCGCCGCAGCCGTGAATGCCGCCTCCAGCGCGCTGCGCGAGTCCGCGTCGACGATGCAGGCAATGCGCCTGAGGGGGACGGTCGCGCTGTCGCCGAGCGCCTCCCGGATCCACTCCTCGCTGAACACCAGCGGCTCACCCGGCGGCAGCGGTTCGGCCGAGGGCGCAGGCCGCGCATTCGATCGCGCCGCGTGTCGTCCGAGCAGATCGAGCGCGACCTCGCGCGAGATCTTTCCGCTCTTCAGCTCGCCCAGTACGTGCTCGATGAAGTCGGACACTCAGGTCACCTTGCCGTTGAAGTAATGGCCGTTCGCGCCGGCGTGATCGGGCGCGCCGTCGTAGCCGCCGCGCCCGGCATCCGCCTCGTCGCTCAGCCGCCGCAGCTGCGCCGCAGCGCTGCCGACGTCGAGGGTACCCTGCATTACGGCATCGACGATGCCGCTCAGCGGCGCGTCGGCCGGCCCCGGCACGACGGCCTCGTCGGTCGGCGCTGCGTGAGCCGGCGCCGACGGCGACGGCGAGAACCAGTAGCGCTCGCGCGCGAACGGATAGGTCGGCAGCGAGATGCGGCGACATTGGTTCGCGGAAAACAGGCCGGCATAGTCGAGCGCGTGACCCTGCACATAGAGCTCGGCGATCGCCGACAGGCGCTGCAGGTACGCGGCGGGATCCTGTTCGGCGCGGCTTTCGGCGATGGACCGGTTGCCGTATTCCCGAATGGCGACGTCGTTGCCGACACCCCCTTCGAACTCGCCGGTGACGACGCCTTCGGCTTCGCCGCGCTTGGCCCAGCGTTCGAGCGTGAAGCACAACTCGCTGGTATCACCAACGACGCAAGCCAGCCGGTGACCGAAGTGCTTGCGGCCGACCAGCAGCGTGTAGCTCGTGTCGGCGCAGTCGACCGCATGGCGCTCGCAGTGAGCCGCGAGCCGCAGGGCCTGCTCACGCAGTTGCGGCGCGGTCTTCGCCGACAACACGATCAGATAGCCCGGCCGCGACACCCGCTCGCACGCCGGCAGCGGTGCTTCCTCGATGACGCAATGCGCGTTCGTGCCGCTGAAGCCGAACGAGCTCACCGCCGCGCAGCGCGGAACGTTCGCCGGCACGTTCCAGTCGCGCAGACGGTCGTTGACGTAGAACGGCGTGCCGCGCAGGTCGATGTGCTCGTTGAGACGCTCGAAATGCAGCGTCGGGGGCAACTTGCGGTGGCGCATCGCGAGCAGCACCTTGACGACGCTCGCGACCGCGGCCGCCGTCAGCGCGTGACCGATATTGCTCTTCACCGAACCCAGCGCGCAGGAGTTCTGCGCCGGCGCGGCATCGCTGCGCACGGCATCGAAAGCCGCGACCAGCGCCTCGACCTCGATCGGGTCACCGAGCTTGGTGCCGGTACCGTGCGCCTCGACCAGCGTGATCGTGCGCGGGTCGATGCCGAAGCGCTCGTACACGTCACGTTCGAGCGCAATCTGCGACTTCACGCTCGGCGCCGTGATGCCGTTGGTCTTGCCGTCCTGGTTCACGCCCCAGCCACGGATCACGCCGTGGATCCGGTCGCGGTCGCGCAGCGCGTCGCCAAGCCGCTTGAGCAGCACCACGCCCACACCCTCGGCCGGTACGAAGCCGTCGGCGCGCTGGTCGAACGCGAAGCAGCGGCCGGCCTTCGACAGCATGCCGGCGTTGGACGTGGTGACGTGGATGGCCGGCCCGCACAGCACGCAGACCCCGCCGGCCAGCGCCATATCGCTCTGGCCCAGCACCAGGTTGTCGCAGGCGCTCGCGATCGCGACGAGCGACGACGAGCACGCGGTGTCGATCGCGAGGCACGGACCCTTGAGGTCGAGGAAGTACGAGATGCGTCCTGCGAGTATCGATGAGCTGCCGCCGATCAGTCCCTGCGCGGACGCCGCATCCGGGCCGGCGCCGTAGTCGCCCGCGCCACAGCCGGCGAACACCGCGCAGCGCGTGCCGGCAAGCCGGCTCGCGTCGATGGCGGCATCCTCGATGCATTCCCAGCAGGCCTGCAGGAACAGGCGCTGCTGCGGATCCATGACGTACGCCTCCGACGGCGCGATGCCGAAGAACTGCGGATCGAACTGTGCGACGTCCGCAACGGCACCCATGGCCCGGCAATAGGTCGTGCCGAGGGTCTCGCCGCTGGCGTCGTAGACGTCGTCGACCGACCAGCGGTCCCGCGGCACGTCGTCGATGCAGTCCCTGCCCGCGGCGATGTTGCGCCAGAACGCGTCGGCATCGTTGGCGTGCGGATAGCGCGCTGACAGGCCGATGATGGCGATGCCTTCGCGCAGTCCCGCGCTGGCGCGGCCTTGCCCGGCATCGGCGGCGGGCGTCGGCGCGACAGGTTGCGCCGCCGGCGGCGAGGATGTCGCGGTGTCCTGCGTCGGTACATCCACCGCCGGCGGGGATGCGGCCGGCCCGCTCGCGGCAGCACGCGTCGGTACCGGCGGCGTCGATTCAGCCACTGCCGGTGACGGCGCAGGCCGCTTGTCCAGCTCCCCGGCGACATAGGCGGTCAGATCGCGAATCGTCGGATAGTCGTAGAGGCGCGTGGCGGGCAGCGCGAGGCCGTAGGTGCGATTGATGACGTGGGTCCATTCCACGCCGATGATCGAGTCGAGGCCGAGCTCGACGAACACGTCGTCGGCGCTGATGTTCTTGCGATCGATGAACAGCGCCTTCGCGAGCGATTCGGTCAGCGAGTCCGCGATGGACTCGATCGACACAACCGCGGCTGCGACTGTCGTGACTGCCGCGACCGGGCGCACTTCAACGGTTTCGGCACGCGTCGGCACTGGTTGCATGGCCGTCGCGGCGACCGGCTCGGGCCTGCGCGCTGGCTCGGGTTCCGGCTTCGGCACCGCGACACGCGGCGTTGTGGTGTTCGACAAGGCGCTCAGGGATACGGACGGTTTTCCGGCGTTGCGCTGTACCCCGGCGAACCGTTCTTCCGCCGCGGGCCGCTGCGTCTCGACCGCGCCGCTCGGCGACATGGCGATCACATCGGCGATCGTCGTCTTCGAGAGATTGCCGAACCAGTACAGCTCACGCGCAAACGGATAGGTCGGCAGCGCGATGATGCGAGGGGTGCCGTGGGGGTACAGGCGTGCCCAGTCGAACGCCAGCCCCTTGACCCATAGGCCCAGGACCTTGGCGTACTTGCCGCGTTCGAGCCACTTGGCGATCGCCTCGTGCAGTTCGTCGTCTTCGCTGAATACGGACAGCGCTTCCTTGTTGCGCTTGACTTCGCCGCGGTGCAGATCGTCGATCACCTCCTCACCGGCGAGGTAGCGCTCCAGCTTCTGGGTCAGTTCCTGCATCGTGCTCGCGGTGAAGGCCAGACGCTGCTCCATCGACTCGCGCCCGACCTGCAGCGTGTAGGCCAGGTTGGCCAGGTCCGCATCGCCGAGCGAGCGCCGGGCGATCGCGTCGAGCAGTTGCTGCGCATGGGCTTGCAGCCGCTCTTCGCTGCGTCCGGACAGCACCACCACGGCCGGACGCGTGAGCACGAACGGTGCCTCAGCCGGTGCGACGTATTCCTCGACGATGATGTGCGCGTTCGCGCCGCCCGCGCCGAACGACGAGATCCCGGCGATGCGCGGACACTCGACCGTCACCCCGGCTATCGTCACCTGCGGCCGGCGCCAGTCGGCCAGCGTGCGCTGCACCACGAACGGCGTCGTGCTGAAATCGATGTTCGGATTCAGCGTTTCCGCATGCAGGCTCGGCACCAGTTGCCGGTGCTTCATCTGCAGCAGCACCTTGGTCAGCCCGGCGATGCCGGCCGCGCTCTCGGCATGGCCGATGTTCGACTTGACCGAGCCGATCGCGCAGAACTGCGTGTCGGCGGTGTGCCGCGCGAACGCTTGCGTGAGCCCGGTGATCTCGATCGGATCGCCCAGCGACGTGCCGGTGCCGTGTGCCTCGATATAGCTCACGGTGCGCGCGTCGATACCGGCCTTGGCCAGCGTCGCGGCAATCAGATCGCGCTGCGCGACCGGGTTGGGCACCGTATAGCCGTTGGTCTTACCGTCGTGGTTGATGCCCGTCGCGCGGATCACGCCATGGATCGGATCACGATCCGCCAGCGCCCGCGCCAAGGGTTTGAGCAGCACCGCGCCGACACCCTCGCCCGGTACGAAACCGTCGCCGCCGGTGCCGAAACTGTGGCAACGCCCGCTCGCCGACAGCATGCGGCTGCCGCACAACATGGCGTAGTTGGCCGGATGCAGGTACAGGTTCACGCCGCCGGCGAACGCCAGCTCGCACTCGTCGCGCAACAGGTGTTCGCAGGCTTCGTGGATCGCCGTCAGCGACGCCGAGCACATGGTGTCGATCGGCATGCTCGGCCCTTGCAGGTTCAATGCGTATGACACGCGATTGGCCAGCGAGCCGAACGAGGTCGATGGCGCCGCCGTCTCGCCGCGACGCCACAATTCCGGGCCGTACAGGTCGAAGCCGGTCTTGGTGATGCCGGCGAATACGCCGACGCGGCGCCGGTGCGCCGTCGCGAAGCGCTCGCGCGTGTAGCCGGCGTCTTCCATCGCCGCCCAGCACGTTTCCAGGAACAGGCGTTCCTGCGGGTCGACGTTCATCGCCTCGCGCGGCGAGATATTGAAGAACAGTGCGTCGAACTCGGCGAAGCCGTCGATGAAGCCGCCCCACTTGCCGTAGCTGCGGCCGCTCGCGATCGCGCGCTCCATGTCGGGCTCGAAGAAGCCCTCGATCGGCCAGCGCTCGGCGGGGATCTCGCCGATGCTGTCGCGGCCGTCGCGCAGGTTGTCCCAGTACGCATCGACATCGCGCGCCTGCGGATAGCGGCCGGCCAGGCCGATGACCGCGATCGCGCGCGAGGACGGCACGACAGCGTCGGCCGGCACGGTCGGCGCCGCCAGGCGTGGAGCAGGTGCCACGAGCGGCGCTGACGGCACGACGAGCGACGCAGCGGCAGCCTGTGCTGGTGAATCCTGCATGCCGCACCAGCGCGCGCACGCGGCAGCGTGCTCGCGTATGAGGTATTCGCCAAGTTCGGCCAGGGTCGGGTATTCGTAGAACAGCGTCTTGGACAGCTCGCCGAAAATGCCCGTGAGCCGCGTGTTGAGCTGCGTGATCAGGATCGAGTCGATGCCGTAGCTCTCCAGCGGCTCGGTCACGTCGATCTGCGCCGCGGCGAGCTTCGTCACCGCGCCGAACAGGCGCTGCAACTGCTGCAGCGTGCGCGGCCTCAACGCCGACGCCTCGCCCTGCCACACCGCATCCGCGGGTACCACATCGGTAACCGGTGCGGGCGCCGTGCCGTACAGCACCTGCACCCGCGCCGCGCCGCTGGCGCAGGCCTCGTACAGCGCCTGCAGACCCTGCGCCGTCGGCATCGCGCCCGCACCGAGCGCGCGCAACCCGTCGCGCCGCTCGATGCCGACCTGCATGCCGCCGTCGGCCCACAACGGCCAGCCGATCGACACGGTGCGGCCCTGGCATTCGCCGCGCGCCACTGCCTGTGCGCGCTCGTGCGCATACGCATCCAGGAACGCATTGGCGAGCGCGTAGTCGCCCTGTCCCACGTTGCCGTACGCGCCCGTCGTCGACGAGAACAGCACGAACGCATCGAGCGCCAGATGACGCGTGGCGCGATCGAGGTTCACCACCCCATTGACCTTCGGCGCCATGACCTCGCGGTACTGCGCTTCGGACTTGCGCAGCAGGAAACCGTCCCGGATCACTCCGGCCGAATGCACGATACCGTCGAGACGACCGTAGCGCGCGAGGATCGCCGCGACGAGTTGCTCGACCGCAGCGGCGTCGCTCACGTCCGCACACTGGTAGTCGACCGTGAGGCCTGCCGACTGCGGCAGATCGCGCGGCGCGGAACGGCCCACCAGCACCACCGTCGCCGTGCCCACATCGCGGCCGATCGCCTCGGCCACGAGGCGTCCGAGCCCGCCGCCGCCGCCGGTGATCAGATACACACCGTCGCGCTTCCACGGATGGCCGGCCGCGCCCGACACGCGCAACGGACGATACCGGCGCTCGTGCCGGGCCGTTCCCGTGCAGCGCAGCTCGGCCGCGTCGCTGGTCGCGCAGTGCACCAGCTGCGAAGCCAGGAGCCGCGCGTCCGCCACCGCCTCCACACCGATGACCTGGCCGCGCAGCAGTGGCTGCTCCAGGCGCGCCGTCTTGAGCAGACCGGCCAGCGCGTACAACGTCTCTTCGCCGGCCGGTATCACGACCTGCACCAGCAGCGGCGTGCGCGGTTTGCCGTGCAGCCAGGACTGCACACGCTGCAGCAACTGCAAGCCGAAGTCCCCGATCCGCTCGGCCTTGTCGCCGCCCGGGTCGGATAGCGTTTCCACACGCGCCGACGGCCATGCATCGGCCGACACCGCATCCGGCCAGCCGGCGAACAGTACCCAGTGTTCTCCCGCCACCGGAGCAGCCGAAACCGACGGCGCCGGTTCCCACTGTGGCGTCAGCAGCATCGTCTGCGGCGCTTCGTCCGCGTTCGAGGCGGGCGCCGCCGATGCCGCAACGGGCTGCGTCGAGACCCAGTGCCGCTCAGGGGCGAACGGATAGGTCGGCAACGACACGCGCGGCGGGATCGATGCGGCCCGCATCGACTTCCAGTCGACGATCAGGCCCTTCACCCACAGGTCGAGCAGCTTGTCGTGCTTGCCCTTGGCGATCCAAGCTTCGATCGCGCGCTGCAGGTCCTCGTCGGCCGTGAACGCGCCGAGCGCTTCGCGATTGCGCTTGACCTCGCCGCGATAGCCCTCGTCGATATGGCGCTCGCCCGCGACGAACGCGCCGAGCTTGCGGATCAGATCCGCCATGCCGTCGAAGCGGCAGGCAAAACGATGCTCCATCGCCTCGCGTGCCACTTGCAGCGTGTACGTCAGAGCCTCGACATCGGGCGACCGCTGCAACCGCAGCCACGCCAGCATCCGCTGCGCGTGCTCGCGCAACTGATCGGCGGTGCGCGCCGACAGCACGAACAGCGTGGACGCCGCCGACGGCGGCACCGATCGGACCACTCGACCGGCCGCATATTCCTCGATCACCAGGTGCGCATTGGTGCCGCTGTAGCCGAACGAGCTCACCG
>NZ_JAVTWC010000134.1:0-25060 GCF_032229445.1 Tahibacter sp. | reverse complement strand
TCTGATCACTCTGAACGCCCAACGGGCCGGGTGAAGAGTGATCGCTCAGAACCACAGGTTCTGATCACTCTGAACGCCCAACGGGCCGGACCGGCCAGTCGCGCAGCGTTTGGCGGGGTTGTGGAAATCTGCTGTCGACTGCAAAAGCCGTACTCGTACACACGCGGCGTCAGTAACTTATTACCCGAAGGTCCTCGACTTTCCAGAAGCTGCCTTCCTTGACGAAGCCCGAGGCAACGAACACGTCACCGTAGTCCTGGTCGACTTCGGCCAGTTCGGGACAGGGCCGCCCGGCGGTCTCGATGCAGCCGCCGCGTGCGACGGAATTCCAGGCAGGCATGAGCTCGGTGTTTCCGGTCTGCGCGTTGTGCGTCGGCAGCCAACTCAGTTCGAGCAGTATCCAGCTGACGTTGTCCGCACTCGCGCGAACGATGAACGCGAAGTGCTGATCAGGCCGTATCGGAAACGGCACGCAGGAACCCGCGACGATGGCCTTGTCACCCGCATAGCCAAGGCTGAAATGCTCCACTGCGATGCCGCTGCAGGTACCGCCGGTGCCGAAGCCGTCGGGCACGTGGCCGAACGTGATGCCGCGACCAAGCGGACAGCCATTGGCGAATTGCGGCGCATCGTTGATGGGACAGGGCACGATCGCCGCGCCACCGCGCAGTCCGAACGCGAAATGCATGTCGGGATCGGCAGCGGCGCTGCCTGTGTGCAGCTGGAACGTCACCTGCTGCACTTCGTCATTGCGCACCGGGCCGTAGCTCCAGCGCGCCCAGTCGGGCGATCCGCCGTCGCCGACATAGGCAACCGGCCCAGCGGCTGCAGCATCCGTCGCCGACAGCAGCGCGGTGACGGACAGTGCCAGGCTCGACCACAGCAGACGCGACCAACAGATCCGTGGCGTAGAAGGCTTCATCGCATTCTCCTTCAAGCCCCTGTCCGGCGAGGATGCCAAAACGCGCATGGCCCAGGCAACCCGGCAGCGCGGATCCACGCACTAGGCAAATTCAGGAATTATTGCTTTTGCTACAAAGTCGCACCGATCAGCCTGCCGATGCGGGCTTGCCGTCGGGTTTTTTCTCACCGTCCTTGGCGGCTTCGGCCGTGGCCGGTTCGCAGAGTTTGGCCGAGGGCGTGCTGACCGTGAGCACGATCTCGCCGGTGGCTGCATACGGCAGCTTCACCTTGACCGGGTCGGTCGAATAGTAGAACCCGCCCTTGGACGAGGCCTTGACCGAACTGCGCGCACCGGACTCGTACGCCTTGCCCACGTCCTTCTCGGTCGTCGCGACCAGGAAGCGGCTGAGCTGCCTGACCTTCACGCAGCCGACCAGTTCGGTGGTCTGGAATGGACGGATGTCGATGCTGAGCGGGTCGACGGCGACGGTCTCGCGCACGTTGCCTTCGTCGTCGAGCAGATAGAGCAGCGGCTTGAAGACCGTGCGGCTCTTGGTGGCGGCGGAGTCCTGGGCGATGACGCGGACCCGGATCAGCGCCTCGTCGACGGGCTTGCTGAGTTCGACGCGTCGGAAATAGCTGCGACCGCGCGGCAACTCGGCTTCGGGAGCGGTCGCGTCGACCGGCAGTCGCGTAGGCTGATCGAGCAGAAGCGTGATGGCGCCGGGCTGGGCCGTGACGACACCGGCCTTGGGTGGCTCGGGCTTCAGGCCGAGTTTTTCGCGGGCCCAGGTGATCGGGCCCGCGGAGGCGGAGGCGCTGGCGAACAGCGCCGCCACGGACAACGCAATTCGGAATGAACTAACGCGCATGGAGAGAAACGACAACGTGATCCGGCAGAAGTTCGAGGCTTGCGGCGCTCGCCGGCAGTAACGGCAGCACGGTCCCCGGGAATGCCGCAACCGCCGTCGTCACTCGGTCAGCGGCTGCAGGTTCTTGCCATCGCCGCTATAGGCCTGGATCTGCAGATAGTCGGCAATCACCTTGAGCAGATGCTTGTGCTGGGCGCTGGCCTTGTCGGGATTGCGCAGCACGACGCCGGTCAACTTGCCGTCGTCCTTGAGTTCCTGCAACGAGCCCAGCAGCATGTTCTTGCCCAGCGGATTGCCCTGAAACAGGAACTGTTCCGTGTCCACCGCCTTGACATAGGCGTTGCCGTCCTTGAAGTCCTTGGCCGCGTACGCAGCGAAGGCCAGGCCGAAAGTAGCGAACAGCGCGAGCAGGATACGTTTCATCGTCGACTCCGGGTTGCGCGACGTCGGCGCCGCGGCGGTGGGTTGAAGGAACGCGTTACTTCGTCGGGGACTCGGTGCGCACTTCGGTGATCTCCATGCCTTCCTTCTCCTGCAGGTAGGTACGCACCTTCAGTTCCAGGCCGATGCGCGCCAGGCCCTGGATATGGCGCTCGGTCATCTTCTGCTTGCCGACGCGCTTGAGGAACACGCTCTGCGCAGGCTTGTTCTGGTCGCGCAGGTAACGCAGGTGACCCTTGACGTCCTCTTCGGGCAGGGTCGCTCCATCGAGGTCGTACTGGCCGTCCTTGTCGGCGATCAGGGTCACGTCGAAGCTGGCCGGAATATTCGGCGCCGCGACGGCATCGGGACGGGCACGGCCGCCGCAGGCGGCGAGCGCCAGCGCGGAAATCAGCGCCAGCAGCGATCCACGCAGAATCCGGTTCAGGGCACGGTAGTGCATCAGGCTGTCCTGGGTCATGGGAAACGAGGTAAGGAAGCAAAGCGTAACACCGCACGCACCGGTGCAGCAGTTGGGGCGGCGCAGTGGAGGACCGTTGCAACGCGTGGCATTCAGGTGCGCGGCAGGGTCACGCCGCGCTGGCCCTGGTACTTGCCGCCGCGATCGGCATAGCTGGTCTCGCATTCCTCGTCGGATTCGAAGAACAGCATCTGCGCCACGCCCTCATTGGCGTAGATCTTCGCGGGCAGCGTGGTCGTGTTGGAAAACTCCAGCGTGACGTGGCCTTCCCACTCCGGCTCCAGCGGCGTCACGTTGACGATGATGCCGCAGCGCGCGTAGGTCGACTTGCCCAGACATACCGTCAGCACGCTGCGCGGAATGCGGAAGAACTCGACCGTGCGCGCAAGCGCGAAGGAATTCGGCGGGATGATGCAGACATCGCTCCTGATGTCGACGAAGCTCTTCGGATCGAAGGCCTTCGGGTCGACGATGGTGGAGTTGATGTTGGTGAATATCTTGAACTCATCGGCGCACCGCACGTCATAGCCGTAGCTCGAGGTGCCGTAGGAAATCAGCCGGCCACCCGAAGCATTCTGGCGAACCTGCCCCGGCTCGAACGGCTCGATCATGCCCTGGCCCTCAGCCATGCGGCGTATCCACTTGTCGGACTTGATGGTCATCGGAATCGGTGAACCGTAGAAATGAGTGGAGAGTAGTGAGAGCGGAGCGACAGCCGCACCCGCGACCGAAGAAAAGGTCCAGAAGCCAACGCCGCATGCTCGCGCCTTCTGAGCCCCCTTAAGTTAAGGGGGCGGCCGAACGCTACGCGTTCGGCCAGGGTTATGGAGATCTGGTGCCGATCGCAGAAGCGAAATTGCAAAAGCTGGCGTCGCCCTCTCAGGTATTCTGAATCACGATCTTGGGAAACTGTATCGCCTTGTTGCGCGCCTGCAGCGACAGGCGGGCGGCGAGACGGCGCGCGATGTCGCGGTAGCGCAGCGCGATGTCCGACTGCGGCGCGGCGGCCACACTCGGCGTACCCGCATCGGCCTCGCTGCGTATGCGCATGTCCAGCGGCAGCGATCCGAGCAGCGGCACACCGTACTGCTGCGCCATGCGCTCGCCGCCGCCGTGGCCGAAGATCGGTTCCTCGTGGCCGCAATTCGAGCACACATGGGTGGCCATGTTCTCGATGATGCCCAGAACCGGGACCTCGACCTTCTCGAACATCTTGAGCGCCTTTCGCGCATCGAGCAGGGCAATGTCCTGCGGCGTCGTGACAATGACCGCCGCGCTCATGGGAATGCGCTGTGCCAGGGTCAGCGCGATATCGCCGGTGCCGGGCGGGAAATCGATGACGAGGTAGTCGAGTTCGTCCCAGAGCGTGTTGGTCGCCAGTTGCATCAGCGCCTGCGTGACCATGGGCCCGCGCCAGATCACCGGCGTGTCCTCTTCGATCATGTAGCCGATGCTCATGATCTGCAGGCCGTGGTTGCGCTTGGGATTGAAGTTCTGCCCGTCCGGGCTGTCGGGCTTGCCCGAGGTCGCGGTCAGCATCGGCAGCGACGGGCCATAGACGTCGGCATCGAGCACGCCGACTCGCGCGCCTTCGGCCACGAGCGCCAGGGCCAGATTCACGGCCGTGGTCGACTTCCCCACGCCGCCCTTGCCCGAGGCCACGGCGACGATGTTGCGCACGCCGGGCAGCGGACTGAGGTCCTTCTGCACCTGATGCGCGTAGATGCGGAACGAAACGGTCGCGACCGCGGACTCCACCTCCGGCAAGGCTTCCAGAACCTCCTTGATCTGCGCCGCGAGCGCGTTCTGCCAGCCGGCCGCCGGATAGGCCAGCTGCACATCGACTGACACGCGTGCACCATCGACGCCGACGGCGCGCAGGGCTCCGCTCGCGACGATATCGTTGCCGGTGTGGGGGTCCTGGACGGCGGCCAACGCCTGCCGTACCAGGGCCTCGGTAACCTGGGTCATCAGTTGCTCCTGGGAACTTTCGGCGCGAATTGTAGTGTCAAACCGCCCGCTCCGCAGAGCCGGCCCCTGTCGCGGCCGCCGCATTTGCGATCCATTGCCGACGCCGGCATCCTGCGCGCCGCGCCTTCTGCCTCCAAGGACTCCCATGCGCTACAGCCTCCACGCTCCGCTTGCCCTCGCCCTGTGCACCCTCCTCGCCGCCTGCTCCAGCGATGCACCGCCGCCGGCCAGCAGTACCAACGCTGACGCCAAGAACGCTGCCACCCCCCAGGCCGCCGTCCATGATCCGCGCTGGCCCGCCAGCAGCGCCGCCTCGCGCGGCCCGGTCGCACGCGGCCCGATCGAACTCGACAACGCCGACCGCCCCGGTGACATGCCGAAGATCCGTCCAACCGGCAGCATCGAGTGCGATCAGTTCGCCGAGAAACTGCGCCAGTGCGTCAACAGCGGCGCGCTGTCGGCGCAGGACCGCGAAACCCTGCGTTCCGAGTACGTTGTCGCCATGAACGGGGCAAAGTTCAAGAGCGCCGACCTGACCAAGAGCTGCCTGGATATCCAGGAAAAACTGCAGCCGCGTCTGGTGCAGGCGGGATGCAGGAATTTCTGAGCGGCGCGGTCAACGAAACCCGTATCCCTCGTGTGCCCTGCACCAGATCGCCATGACATCGTCAGGCGCCGCGCGCCTGGCCGCGCGACCCGTTGGGCTCAAGGGGGCTCCAGAAGCGAACGCGGTGAACGTCGAGGCTGATCGGTGAGGGTGCTGCCGCATGCCATAATGCGGCGCCGCAACACCCAGCCCCGGAAGCCCACGGATGACTTCACCGCGTCGCCTACTCGTCACCTGCGCCCTGCCCTATGCCAACGGCCCGCTGCATCTGGGGCACCTGGTCGGCTATACGCAGGGTGACATCTGGACCCGCGCGCAGCGCATGAGCGGCAGTGTCGTCCATTTCGTCTGCGCGGACGACGCGCACGGCACGCCGATCATGCTCGCGGCGGAAAAGGAAGGCGTCGCGCCGGAAGATTTCATCGTGCCGATCCAGCAGTCGCACGAAAGCGATTTCGCCGGCTTCGGCATAGCCTTCGATCACTACCACTCGACCCACAGCGAAGAAAACCGCCAGCTCGCCGAGCAGATCTATCAGCGGCTGCGCCAGGGCGGACATATCACACCGCGGGTGATCGAACAGCTCTACGATCCGCTCAAGTCCATGTTCCTGCCGGATCGCTACATCAAAGGCGAATGCCCGAATTGCGGTACGCCCGACCAGTACGGCGACAACTGCGAGAACTGCGGCGCGAGCTACGCGCCGACCGAGCTGAAGAACCCGCGCTCGGTCATGTCCGGCGCAACGCCCGAGTTGCGCGAATCCGAACACTACTTCTTCGAAGTCGCGCACTTCAGCGATTTCCTGCGCGAGTGGCTGGCCGGCGACAGCGCGCACAGCAGCGTCAAGGGCAAGCTGCGCGAATGGCTGGACAGCGAGCTGCGCGCCTGGGACATCTCGCGCGATGCGCCGTATTTCGGCTTCGCCATCCCGGATGCGCCGGGCAAGTTCTTCTACGTCTGGCTCGACGCGCCGATCGGCTATCTGGCGAGCTTCAAGGCGCTGTGCGAAAGCGGCAAGAAAGCGGCGAACACGTACGACCCCTTGCAGGCCACCGACTACGACGCCTTCCTGCGCCGCGACAGCGCCGACTTCGATCCGGCCACAGAACTTCACCACTTCATCGGCAAGGACATCATCAACTTCCATGGCCTGTTCTGGCCTGCGATGCTGCACGGCGCCGGCTATCGCGCGCCCACGGCGCTGCATGTGAACGGCTATCTGATGGTCAACGGCGCGAAGATGTCGAAGTCGCGCGGCACATTCATCCAGGCACGCACCTACCTCGATGTAGGTCTCGATCCGGAATATCTGCGCTATTACTTCGCCGCCAAGACCGGCGCCGGCGTCGATGACCTCGACCTCAACCTCGACGACTTCGTTGCGCGCGTGAATGCGGATCTCGTCGGCAAGTTCGTCAACATCGCGAGCCGCTGCGCCGGCTTCATCAACAAGCGATTCGCCGGCGTGCTCGCGGGCGAGCTGCCCGATGAAGCCATGTACGCGCGCTTCGTCGCCGCCGCGCACGAGGTGCAGCAGTCCTATGACGCGGGGGAGTTCAGCCGCGCGATCCGCCAGACCATGGCGCTGGCCGACGAGGCCAACCGCTATATCGACGACAAGAAGCCCTGGGTCATCGCCAAGCAGGAAGGTGCCGACAGCGAACTGCTCGCCGTATGCAGTCAGGGACTGAACCTGTTTCGCGTGCTGGCCGCCTGCCTCAAGCCGGTACTGCCGGCAACGGTGCAGCGCGCCGAGCATTTCCTGGCCAGCCCGACCGAACGCTGGCACGACATCACTCAGCCCCTTCTCAACCACTGCCTGCGCGAGTTCCAGCCGCTGCTGACCCGCGTGGACCCCAAACAGATCGACGCCATGATCGAAGCCAGCAAGGAAGACCTGCAACCGAACGCCGATGCGGCCGCCACCCACACCGCCGCGCCGGCCAAGCCCGTTGCAGTCGCCGCACCCGTCGCCGCGATGAAGCCCGCCGCACCGGCACCCGACGCCGTGGCGACCATCGGCATCGATGACTTCGCAAAGCTGGACCTGCGCATCGGCCTCGTCACTGCCTGCGCCTTCGTCGAGGGTTCGGACAAGCTGCTGCGCTTCGAACTCGACGCCGGCGACCTCGGTACGCGGCAGATCTTCTCGGGTATCCGTGCCGCGTATGCGGAGCCGGAAAAACTCGTCGGCCGCAAGGTCGTCTTCATCGCCAACCTGGCCCCGCGCAAGATGCGCTTCGGCGTCTCCGAAGGCATGATCCTGTCCGCCGGCAGCGGCGGCGACGATCTGCATCTGCTCGATGTCGACCCCGGCGCGGCGGCGGGCATGCCGGTCAAGTAGGCCCGGATGGACGCCGACGCGCTCATCGGGCTGATCATCGCGACAGCGCTAGCCAATCGCCTGCTGCTGGCGCCACTGACGACAGCGGCAACCACATCGCTGCCGGCATTGCGCGAGTTCGCACTGCACGGCGTGCTGGTCGCGCTGGTCACCACGCTGGCCGGAGCAGCCCTGTGGTCGTTGCACGCGGCCCTGCGTCCACTGGCCTTGCTGCATCCGACGGGATTCCTCGTGCTGCCATGCGTCGCTGCCGCGACCGCGCTGAGCGCCGTTGCGCTGGTGCGCTGGCGCGCATCGCTCGCGCAGGCGCGCTGGTGGCTGATTGCGTGCACCGCGGCCGTGCTCAACGTCGCACCGGGTAGCGCGACGAACGCGGGTGCTTTGGCGGGCAGTCTGTGGATTGCCTTCGCGCTCGGTGCCGCGTTCGCCGCATGCCTGCTGCTGTTGTCGGGGCTCGAATCGCGCTTGCAGCCGCGCGACGTACCGGCATCGTTCCGTGGCCTGCCCGTACTGCTGCTCAACGGCGGACTGCTGGCACTGGCCTGCCTAGGCCTGGTCGGGATTGTCGCCTGATGCTGTCCGGGCTGTTCGCGGCGCTGGCGCTCACCGCCGTATTCGTCGCGGCACTGCGACTGCTGGCACCGTCGCAGCACCCAGCACCGCCGGCATCGCTGGTCGATCGCATCGACGCGCTGCTGCCGCAGACCCAGTGCGGTCAATGCCGATACGCCGGATGCCGCCCCTATGCCGAAGCGATCGCGAGCGGCGATGCCGACATCAACCAATGCCCGCCTGGCGGCGCCGCCGGCATCCGCTCGCTGGCCACGCTGCTGGGGCGCGAGCCCAAACCGCTGAATCCCGAGCACGGCCGCGAAGCGCCGCGCACCGTCGCGCTGATCGACGAAGCCATCTGCATCGGCTGCACCAAGTGCATCCAGGTCTGCCCGGTCGACGCCATCCTCGGCGCGCCGCAGGTGATGCATTCGATACTGTCCGACGAGTGCACCGGCTGCGGGCTTTGTCTCGTGCCCTGCCCGGTGGACTGCATCGCGCTAGTGCCGCCGGCGCGCTGACGCTTCCTGGCGCGTCTCAACTCAGACTGCAGGCCACAGAACCCGAACATGCTCCTGCCACGTGACCAGGCCCTCCGATTCATCGAAGGCTACAAGACTGTCCTCCTCCGCGTTCTCGCGGACACGATGCTCGTGCGCTGGTGTGTTCGGATCCGAAGCTGATCGACGCCGCTCTCGTGGAACTCGCTTCCGAGGGCCAAGCCGTCGAACCGACGGTCGTGGCTGCCCTCCGGACGCTACGACTCAATCGGTGGATCTATCTTCGCCACGGGAAGACGTTTGCTGTCTTTCTGGACAAGGAGAGCAAGAGCGCATATGCGGTTCGTGCGCTCACTACACCGCTAAACGAGCTGTTTGATGAACCGCCCTTGCTGCTCGAAACCGGAGTGCTCGAGTTCGAAAACCACTTTAATCTGCGACGGACTCGTTCTGAACCCGGTACTAGTCGGGCCTGGCTATCGAGCGCAGTCGAACACCGCCTACGCCCGCATCCGGAAGGAAGGCAACTTCCATGCGCGCCCTGCGGCCTGACGCTTCGTCCCAATGGACCGCCTTGGGCGGTCGCTGAACTCGTCGCGCGCACGCATCCGAGCCGCCTGTCGCACATGCAGGAGGTTCGTCCGACGTGAAGGATCCTCAGCTTCTGCATCGGTATCGCTCGGCGGTCGGCACGGAGATTTCGCGGATGGCGTAACGCTCGGCGCGACCTGCGCTCGCTGCGCGCAACGACGATTTGTCGAACGACACGGCGTTGCACCGCCCTTCCGCAAGCCTACCCCGCGCGCAGCGCGTAGAACTCCGCGATGAAATCCTCGAGCCGGTCCTGTTCGATCGCCACGCGCAAGCCGGCCATGAGTTCCTGGTAGTGATACAGGTTGTGGATCGTCGCCAACTGCGAGGCGAGGATCTCGTTGCACTTGTCCAGATGGCGCAGATAGGCGCGGCTGAAACCCGAGGCGCAGGTATGGCAGCCGCAGGCCTCGTCGATGGGTCGCGTGTCGCGCGCGTATTGCGCGTTGCGCAGCCGCAGTACGCCGTGGCGCGTGAACAGGTGCGCGTTGCGCGCGTTGCGCGTCGGCATCACGCAATCGAACATGTCGATGCCGCGACGCACCGCTTCGACGATGTCCTCGGGCCGGCCCACACCCATGAGATAGCGCGGCTTGTCCGCCGGCAGCAGCGGCACGGTCGCATCGAGCGTGTGGTTGCGCTCGGCCTCGGGCTCGCCGACGGCGAGGCCGCCGACCGCGTAGCCATCGAAGCCGATCTGCTGCAGCCCGGCCGCCGAGCGCGCGCGCAAGCCCGGATAGACGCCGCCCTGCACGATGCCGAACAGCGCGTTGTGATTGCCTTCGTGCGCGCGGCGCGAACGCTCCGCCCAGCGCAGCGACAATTCCATCGAATCCGACGCCTGCTTCTCCGTCGCCGGATACGGCGTGCACTCGTCGAAGATCATGACGATGTCGGAGTTCAGCACGCGCTGGATGCGCATGGATTCTTCCGGACTCAGGAACACCTTGGAGCCGTCGATCGGCGAGGCGAACGTGACACCCGCCTCGGTGATCTTGCGCTTGTGCGCGAGCGAGAACACCTGGAAGCCGCCCGAGTCGGTCAGGATCGGCCGGTCCCAGCCGATGAAATCGTGCAGCCCTCCGAACTCGCCGATGACGTCGAGGCCCGGGCGCAGGAACAGATGGAAGGTATTGCCGAGAATGATCTCGGCGCCGATTTCCTTGATGTCGCGCGGCAGCATGGCCTTGACCGAGCCGTAGGTCCCCACGGGCATGAAAGCCGGGGTTTCTATCGTGCCGCGCGGAAAGGTGATCCGGCTGCGGCGGGCCGGACCGCTGGTATGGCTGATGTCGAATTTCATGGCTCTTCGTTCGCGTTTCGTACCGGGCCGTGCCCGCTGCAATACCTGTTGCTGGTGATCAGCCTGCCCGGTCCCGCGGCGGCCAGATCAGCATCGCGTCGCCGTACGAGAAGAAGCGATAGCCCTCGCCCACCGCATGCCGATACGCATTGAGCACGCGCTCGCGACCGGCGAAGGCCGATACGAGCATCAGCAGCGTGGACTCCGGCAGATGGAAATTCGTGATCAGGCCGTCGACGCTGGTGATGCGGTAGCCGGGGAAGATGAAGATCTGCGTTTCGCCGGCAAACGGCAGGACCTCGCCATCGCGGCTCGCGCTTTCGAGCGCGCGCACCACCGTCGTGCCGACCGCGATCACGCGGTGGCCCGCGGCGCGCGTGCGGCGCATTTTCTCGACGAGTTCGGCGCCGACATTGAGCCACTCGCGGTGCATGACGTGCTCGCCGACTTCATCGCTGCGCAGCGGCTGGAAGGTGCCAGCGCCGACGTGCAAGGTGATATGGCCGAATGCAACGCCGCGCGCGGCCAGCGCGTCGAGCAGGGGCTGGTCGAAATGCAGTCCTGCAGTCGGTGCGGCAACGGCTCCCGGCTCGCGCGCGAACAGGGTCTGGTAGCGTTCGTCGTCGTCGCTGTCGGCGTCGCGCTGGATGTACGGCGGCAGCGGCATGCGGCCGAGGCGCAGCAGTACCTTTTCGAGCGGTTCCGCGGTATCGAAGCGCAGGTTGAAGAACGGGCCGTCGCGGCCGAGCACTTCGATTTCAGTGCCGTCGGCCAGCACGATGCGGCCGCCGGGCCGCGGTTTCTTCGACACGCCCAGCTGTGCGCGCGCCTCATGCGAGCCGGTGACGCGTTCGATCAGGATCTCGACGGCGCCGCCGGATTCCTTGCGTCCGAAAAGGCGCGCCGGCAATACGCGCGTGTCGTTGAAAACGAGCAGGTCGCCGGGCTCGAGGCAGTCCACCACGTCGCCGAAACCCCGGTCGGCCAGCGTATCGGCCACCGCATCGAGCACGAGCAGGCGGCTGGCGGAGCGCTGCGGCAGCGGCTGCTGCGCAATCAGTTCGACCGGCAGGTCGAAACGAAAATCGGATTTCTTCACTCTGGTTATACCGTGGCGCGCCGGATTCACGGTCCGGCCGGCCGGCGATTATCCGCTATCCGACCGGTTTCGTCCTGCGCCGGCGCCAGAACACGAAGCCGACCACCAGGACCAGCGCGCCTCCGGCGACGAATGGCGCATAGCGGCGCACGATCTGCTTGGCCCAGCGCACGCGTTCGAATTGCAGGCGCTTGGCTGCGCCGACGAAATCCGGCGCGGGGCAGTGGTTGCCGAAGTTTGCGGCCCAGGGCACGTACGGGCCGTGGTCGACGTAGCGCCGGTAATAGCTGCGCGCTTGCGCAGGATCGCGGTTGATCAGCCAGCCGGTTGCGCTGCAGAGTATCGCGGCAAAGGCCTGCGAGCGGGCCGGCACGAGGTCGGCGGCCTGGTTGGCGAGATCGGCCGCGACGAAGCGGTAGTGGAAGCGCCGTACCGGCTGCGGCCGGCTCGCGATGACGCGCTGCGCTTCGTCGGCGCCGACGAGGTCCCTGTCCTGGGTGTCCAATGTCGGATCGGTCAGCTCATACGAGCCCTCGAACAGCGCGGCGTCGGGCGCCAGCTCGAGCGCGAGCAGTTCCATGCCGGATTCACGCGCGAGTCTGGCTGCGCGGAACAGGGTTTCGGCGCGCTCGATGCGACCCTGCTTCGGCGCATCCAGGCGCGCCTTCGCGTAGGCCGCTGCGGTGTCGCGCAGCATCGGCGGAAAGTACGCCACAGCCTCGGCGTAACGGCCGGTGCGCAGCAAACGACGTCCGAGCAGCGCGCGCAGTTGCGCGTCGGGCTGCGGCGGCGTCCATCCGTCGTCGTTCGCCTTTGGCGCAACGGCGGGCTCGGGCACGTTCGTGTCGACGTAGCGCTTGAGCTCGTCCACGCTGAGCACGCGTTCGGCGACCTGCGCCTCGTCCATCCAGTACTGCCCGCCACCCGCATGGAACAGGCGCAATGCCTCGCCATAGTCGCCACGGCCCAGGGCCAGGATGGCGCGTTCGCCATCGACACGGCAGGCCGGCTTGAGGCCTTCGTAGCTGTAGCCTTCGTTCGGATTCACCCCCCAGTCCTCGTCGCGCGGAAACGCGCGCGAGGCCTGCGCATACGCGTCGGCCGCCGTCTTGTCGTCACCGGCGCGCAGCGCGAGCTTGGCACGCACCCAGTACGCGAGCGCGGTCTGGCTGCGCGCGGCCAGCGTGCCGGCCAGCTCATAGCGCGCGCTGCGATAGGCGGCCGCGGCGACGCGATCGACACCGCCGATGGTGCCGGCGGTATCGGCTTCGATGGCCGCGTAATAGCGCTCCAGCGCGGCGGTCTGGGGCTTGGGCTGGCCCGTCTCGTCAGTGCCTTCGAACTCGCTGGTGCGCGTGTAGACGTAGCTCGCGAGCAGTTGCTGCAGCAGCGGATCGGCCAGTGCCGCGCGCAGCGCCGCATCGTCGGCGAACAGGTCGCGCGCGACGAACAGCAGCGAGGCGCGACCCGAGGCCGAACCGTGCGCGGCCTGCTCGGCATAGAGCCTGACCGCCCCGGCAAGGTTGCCGCGCGCGCGTTGCAGTGCAGCCTCCTCGCCATAGCTCGCGACCGCGAGACCCAGCGGATCGCTCGCGCCCGCGGCGACCGCCGCGCGCACGGCCTGGAAATCCTGCTCCGCCGCCGTCACTGCGGCGGCGATTTCTGCCTCGCCCACACCGGCGCCGCCGGCGGCCTGCATGAGATTCACGCGTCCGCGCATGTAGCGCGCCCATAGCCCGCGACTGCGCTGTTGCTCGGCGGGCAACGCGAGCACCGCGTCGAAGCGCTGCAGCGCAATCACCGTGTCGCCCGCCTGAAATGCCCGGGCGCCACCCGTATACAAGCGAACTTCTTCACTCAAGCCTTCGCCCGCGGCCCAGGCCTGCTCGTCGTCGATGCTCAGGCGCATGGCTTCGACTTTCGCGTAACCGGCTTCGCCAAGCTCGCGCTGTTCGAGTTCGATGCGCGATTCGCCAGGTGCCTGCCAGGGATTTTCGTTCGGCTTGAGCTCGGTGGCCGACTTCGGCGCGAGCCGCGAAGCCTCGAAATCAAACGTACCTTCCACCAGCTCGTAAACGCTGGCGTGACGATCCGAAAGCAGTTCGTGCGGGAAATCCGGGCCGCAGGCCCATCCCGGCAGCGCCCACAGGGCCGCGGCGAGCGCGCAGGCGCGCAGGCCGGCCGTCGCTATGTGTCGCACGCCGCGAAGTCCGTTTCGTGCTGCCGTCTGCATCTGCTGCTCCCGTGCTGACGCGTAGCGTCGGTATCGTCGCTGCCGCCCGCGTCGTACGCGGCGGCCGGCGCAATCTGCCACAGGAGGCCACACTGCTGGAATAGCCGCGCGACGGAGCGTAGCGCTACAACCAGCCCTTCTGCCGCGCGAGCCGATAGGCCTCGATGCGATTGCCGACGCCGAGCTTTCCGATTGCCTCGGACAGATAGTTGCGCACGGTGCCCTGCGACAGATGCAGTTGCACGGCGATCTCGCCAGCGGACAGTCCTTCGCCGGCCAGGCGCAATACCTGGCGCTCGCGATCGTTGAGCGGATCGGCTTCGCTCCACGCGTCGACCGCCAGTTGCGGATCGATGACGCGGCCGCCGCGGTGCACCGTGCGCAGCGCTTCGGCCAGTTGCTCGGCCGGCGCGTCCTTGAGCAGGTAGCCGACCACGCCGGCTTCGAGCGCGCGGCGCAGGTAGCCAGGCCGCGCGAAGGTCGTAACGATGACGACCTTGCAGGGTGGCCCGCGCTCGCGCACGCGTTGGGCCAGTTCCAGGCCAGTCAGGCCGGGCATCTCGATGTCGGTCACGACGACATCCGGCGCATGCTGTCCGATCAGCCGCCATGCCTCGAGCCCGTCAGCGGCGCTTGCGACCACGTCCATGTCGGTTTCGAGACGGAGCAGCGCGGACAGCGCACCGCGCACCATGGCCTGGTCTTCTGCCAGCAAAACGCGAATCATCGATGCGGAGACCTTGCCGGCGACGTGCACAGCAGGGTATCGGCTGGCATGGGATGACTCAATGTGCACGCACCAGTTCGCCCTCGGCCGCCGCGAGACAGGCCTGCGGCACGCGCACGCACAGGCGCGTGCCCTGCCCGCGCACCGAATCCACACTTAGCTCCGCACCCAACGCTCGCAGGCGCTCGCGCATGCCACTGAGCCCGTTGCCCGGAACGATGTCGCCACCGCGGCCGTTGTCCTGCACTTCGAGCAGCAGATCATCACCTTCGGACATCAGCCGCGCGGTCGCGCGCGACGCCTCGGCGTGGCGCTGGATGTTGGTCACGGCTTCGCGCACGGCCAGCGCGAGGCAGGTCTCGATCGCCGGCGGCGGCGGCTCGCGACCGAGTTCATAGTGGAAGGCGACTCCAGCGGATTCCAGCAGCAGCTTGGCCGAGACCATTTCCGCGGCCAGCCCGGCCGCGCGTATGCCGGTCACGGCACGGCGCACCTGGCTCAGCGCGTCGCGCGCGACGCGCTCGACCTCGCGCACTTCCTGCCGCGCTGCATGCGGGTCGCGATCCCACAGGCGGTTGGCCAGCTCCGACTTCAGGGTGATCAGCGACAGGGTATGGCCGAGCAGGTCGTGCAGGTCGCGGCCGATGCGTTCACGTTCGGCCAGCGCGGCGAGGCGGCGCACTTCTTCGTGCGACAGGCGCAGCGCAACCTGCTTGCGCTGGTTTTCGCGCATGAAGTACGAACCGACGAAGCAGGCCGCGCCAACCAGGTAGGTGATCCCAACGGTCAGCGGCGCGCCGCGCACGATGGCCAGTATGAACAGCGAGAAGCCCGCCGTGACACCCAGCGCGAGCAGCAGTGCATTGCGCAGCGAAGCCAGGTGCGGCGCGAACGCACAGGCAAAGATCACGAAGGTGTTGGAAAACGGATTGAGCGATGCCAGCGGCATCGCCAGCACTGACATCGCGATGATGAGAAGCACGGTTTCCCGCCCCTGCGCCCAGTACGCGCGGAAATACAACGGCAGGAACACCAGCGTGGCCAGCAGCGTCATCGGCAGCCATGTCGCCCCGGCGATGCGCGGCACCAGCACGGGCAGGAACAGGAAGGTGAGATAGCTCAGCGACACGAACGGCGCCCAGCCCATGCCGAGTTCGGCCGGAACCAGACGGTCTCGCCAAGCCAGCACCTGGGGATGGGCGAACAGGCTCATGAGCTGCGATGCTGCCATGGATGCGTCCTCAGGGCTCGTGCTGCAAACGCCGCGCGGCCCAATACCCTACCAGCAGCGTGAAGGTCGCCAGATAGGCGACGTGGCCGAACAGGGCGCCGCTGCTGGGTTGGCCGATGCTCATCAACCCCAGTTGGGCCAGATGCCAGGCCGGCCAGACCGGCGCCAGCGCCTGGAACGCCGCCGGCAGCAGCTTGAGCGGGAACCACAGACCCGACAGCAGCGCCATCGGCAGGTAGATCACGTTGACGATGGCCGGCGCGGCCTGACCGTTCGCGAAGCTGCCGATCAGTAGGCCGAGCGCGCAGAACGGCAGCACGCCGAACACCATGACCCCGCCGAGCAGCAGCCACTGCGATGCCGGCAGGCGCACGCCGCCCAGCAGCACGCCAGCCAGCGCGAGCATCGCGAAGATGATTGCCGCGAACAGCATGGCCATGGCGAGCTTGCCTCCAACGTAGTTCAACGGCGGCATCGGCAGCGCGCTGCGCAGCGCGAGCAGCCCCTTGTCGCGCTCGCTCGCGACGGTGACGCCGAAGCCGAACAGGCCCGGCGCCATGACACCGAAAACGCAGTAGGTCGCCATCAGGTAGTGCGCGACCTGCAGCGACGCGCCCGGTTTCGCCAGCAACACGCCAAACAGCAGATAGAACATGACCGGGAACAGCAGCGCCGGTATGGCGAAACTCGGCGTGCGCAGCAGACGCAGGAATTCCAGCCGCGCCTCGAGTGCAAGACTGGAGCGCGAAATCGCATCGAACATCAGGGCGTTCATCACGCGGCCTCCCGGGCAATGGTCTGCAGCGCTTCGGCCAATCCAGCGCGCTGGACTTCCACATCTCGCAGTTCCCTGTCGGCAGCCAACAGTTCACGCAGCACCGGTTCGGGCCGCGGCGTGACGATGCGCAGCCAGTCACCCTCGCGTTGCACGCTATGCACGAGCGGCCAGGCCTGCACCTGCTCCGCCGTCAGGGTGCTGATGCAGCGGATCTGGCGCTGGCCGACTCGGGCGCGGATCGCGTCGAGACTGCCCTCGGCCAGCAGGCGGCCCTGCGCCAGCACACCGACGCGCTGGGCCAGCGCCTCGGCCTCCTCCAGATAATGCGTGGTCAGCACCACGGCACAGCCACCGGCAACCAGCTCACGGATGGTTTTCCAGAATTGCTGGCGCGATTCGGTATCCATGCCGACCGTCGGTTCGTCGAGGAACAGGAGGTCCGGCCGTCCGCACAGCGCCAGCGCGAACTGCACACGCCGCTGCTGACCGCCCGACAGGCGCGCGTAACGCACATTGAGCAGGGTCTCGATGCCGGCAAGCGCGGCCACGTCGGCCAGGCTGCGCGGCTGCGGATAGTAGCTGCGCACCTGTGCGATCAGCTCGCCGACGCTGAGCGTATCGGGCAGCCCGGCGCTCTGCAGCATCACGCCGATGCGGCGCCGCGCGGCCAGGTCCTGCGGCGGCAGGCCGAACAGGCGCACCTCGCCTGAATCCGGTCGCAGCAGGCCCAGCAGCAGCGAAATCGCCGTCGTCTTGCCCGCGCCGTTAGGGCCTAGCAGCGCATAGACCTCACCCCGCGCGATCGCCAGATCGACTCCGGCCAATGCCTGCACCGTACCGCGACGTTTGCTCGCCGCACACAATTGCGCCACCGTTTCCGCCGTCATCGCGAATCTCCCGAATGTGATCCCAGCGTAATTCGCGGGAGCCGGCGCCCCCAGTTGGCAGCATCAGCACTTGCAGTTGACAATCGTCATCCGCGACGCGCGACAGGGCAGGAACGCACGCCGAAATTGGTCCCTTCCGGCAGCCATGAATCGGCACCAGGGCCCGACCAATATGCTCTGCTAGACTCCCGCCACCTCGCGCCGACCGGCGCCCTCAATCGTGTCCGACCCGCGCCAACCTGCGCGTGTCTGCCTGTTTCGTTGGAGCCCGCCATGTCGCTGATCGATCAACTCAATGTCCTGCGCAACGCCGGCGCTGCCGCGCGCACCCGTGGTCTGGACGACGCGACCCTGCTGCGCTTTGCCGCGACCTCGCCCGATCTCGTCGATGCCGTCTCCCAGGCCCACGCGCGCTTCGTCGAACTGCAGGCCGAAATGCCGCAGCTGATCGCACTCGACGAAGCCGCGCAGATGCGCCAGATCCAGGCCGACTTCATCAACTTCTACTCCGACGATTCCGTCAATCCGTACGTGGCCCTCGCCGCCTGCGGCCCATGGGTCGTCACGCTCAAGGGCGCCGTGCTGCACGACTCCGGCGGCTACGGCATGCTCGGCTTCGGCCACGCGCCGGCCGCCGTGATCGAGGCCATGAGTCGTCCACAGGTCATGGCCAACGTCATGACCCCTAACGTTTCCCAGCTAAAGCTCGCCACCGCGCTCAAGGCGGCGATCGGCAACAGCCGCGGCGGCTGTCCGTATACGCGCTTCCTCTGCCTGAATTCGGGGTCCGAATCGGTGTCGCTGGCCTGCCGCATCGCCGACGTCAACGCCAAGCTCATGACCGATGCCGGCGGCCGCCATGCGGGCCGCACGATCAAGCGCCTCGCGGTCAAGGGTGCATTCCACGGCCGCACCGAACGCCCTGCCGTGTACTCGGACTCGAGCCGCAAGACCTACGCGCAGCATCTGGCCAGCTTCCGCGACGAGTCGAGCCTGCTGACGGTAGAACCGTACAATGCAGAGCAGCTGCGTCAGATCTTCGCCGACGCCGACAGGAACGGCTGGTTCATCGAAGCCATGTTCCTCGAGCCGGTCATGGGCGAAGGCGATCCGGGACGCTCGGTCACGCCGGAGTTCTACGCCGTCGCGCGCGAGCTGACCGAAAAGCACGGCTCGCTGTTCCTCGTCGATTCGATCCAGGCCGGCCTGCGCGCCCACGGCGTGCTCTCGGTCATCGACTACCCGGGTTTCGAGAAGCTCGCCGCGCCGGACATGGAAACCTTCTCCAAGGCGCTCAACGCCGGCCAGTATCCGCTGTCGGTGCTCGCCGTCGGCGAACGCGCCGCCAGCCTGTACAAGAAGGGCATCTACGGCAACACCATGACCACGAACCCGCGCGCGATGGACGTGGCCGTGGCAGTACTCGGCCAGCTCACGCCTGCGGTGCAGGCGAATATCCGTGAGCGCGGCCAGCAGTTCGTGCAGAAGCTCGAGGCGCTCAAGGCCGAGCTGCCGGGCTACATCACGAAGGTGCAGGGTACCGGCCTACTGTTCTCCTGCGAGCTCAGCGCCGAGTTCAAGTGCTACGGCACGCACAGCACCGAGGAATTCATGCGCGAGCATGGCTTCGGAGTGATCCACGGCGGCATCAACTCGCTGCGCTTCACGCCGCACTTCACGATCACCGAGGCTGAAGTCGACCTCGTCGTCGACGGCGTCCGCCAGGCGCTGATCAACGGTCCGCGCAAGAGCGCCGACGCGAAAGCCGCCTGAAGGCAGGTATGAGTCGGGAGAAGTGAGGAACGAGCAAAGGCCGCGCGCTTCGGCGTGACGCTTTCGCACTTCGCTTTCGTCGCACCACTGTCGACCCCTTGCATCTACCCGGCGCAGCCGCTCGCAACAAGGCCGCAGGAAGCGGCCAGCTGCGCTGGGCAGGTGTTCCGACAGTCGGGGAACACCGAAAAACAGGAAGACGTTTTGGACACGCCCGCGCAAGCGGGCGCTTTCGTTCGTGCTATCCGCAGCGGCGTAGCAGCAGAGCGAGGAGAGGCGGCCGGGCAGTGCTACGCTCTGCCCTCGCTCTTTCCTCACTTCTCTGCCCTCTCTCCTCGCTTATGAGCTTGCGCAAGAAACTCGCCGAGTTCGGCTTCGAGTCGAACGACGACTACGACTATCCGCTGCGCTGCCTGTTCGAAGCGGAGCAGGCGCACCTGCGCTGCCTCAACATCGTCGGCAACTCGGGCCGGCGCAAGACCGCACTGGCCAATGCGCTGGGACACGCGCTGGACTACCCGCACCTGCTCTATCACGACTTCAGCGGCACCGAGCCGGCACCCACGGCTATCGTGCTCGCCGAAGACGGTGTGAACGCTGATGCGCTGGAAGCACCGTTGTCGGCGTTCGAACGCAGCATGAGCGAGGCCTGCGCCTACTCCGAGGGAGCACGCACGCTGCTGATTCTCGACCAGCTCCAGGCGGCAGACTTCCATGACCACATCCGCCTCTATCACTTCGCGCAGACGCGCGAATGGGTGTCCGCGCAGGGAACGGCCGTCGCCAATCCGCAACATCTGCTGCTCGTGCTGATTTCCGAGGAACCCCTGTATCACTCGCTGGCCAAGGTCAGCTTCCGCGTCTACGCGGATGCGAGCCGCGCCTATCTCGAATACCGGCCCGAGGATTTCGGGCTCGACTCGTCGGCGACCGAGTTCATGACCGCGCTCGGCACCCTGTTCAATGCAGTGGGCAGCAGCCCGACCAGCAGCGAATACCGGCACATCCTCGCCGACATCCACCAGCGCGTGCGCACCGACGAGCAACTGCGCCAATCGCTGTTCGGCTGGATGGAGAATCTCGACCGGGCGGCGCTGAACGCCGCACCGCTGCAGCCTCTGGTCGCTGCGGCCAGCCAGGCCATCAATCGCTACCTCGGCATCGAGGAAATCGAGATCGGCAGCTAGCTGCACACAACCGGAGTCGTCGGCCGGCAAATGCCCACGGGCGCCCCTGCGAGACGCCGCTACGGCGAGAGTCGACAGCCTCACCCTTGGACCGTATGACCCGCCGCCTCGGCGCGTCCAGCACGGTGCAACCGCTGCCGTTTCGAAGCAACTGGGCATCAGGCCGAACCGGTGCCTCACGCTTCTTTGGCCGCCGCCTTGCCAAGGAAGTGCTTACGCGCAGGGAGGATCCCAGCGCGCGCATCCGCCCAGAGAGCCGCGATCGTTGGCGACGTCGGCAGACCCCGAGCTGTCGCATGAATTTTCATAAGCATACATAGGAAATTCGAGATACGAGAACAACGTGATGTATTTTCGCTTTTTTGTGCTATTTGCAGCTAAAAATTTGCGCTTTTTATTTGCAATAACCGCAATATTTGTTTGTTCTAAAACAAATCAAATCGACTATTCAACCATTCCCATGGCACCGCACGGTGAGTTCGATTGACAGTTTTATTTTAGTGTCCCATCTTTAAATCAAAGGGCATATATGTCCACTCACTCAACACCATTCTGTTTCGGTCAACACCGCAATACAGGAGTCATCGCAGAACAAGACATCGCACGCCCATGGCGCGAAACCACCCATCGGCCGCGAAGGGCCGCATACCGCCGCTGTCGCAAATCCCCCCTTGCGCCAAGCCGCTCGCCCCTTCGCGCGCCGGTGCCTGAATTCCGCCTCGTGTCCACGAATCCCGGCATACCGTAAACGGACGATCAGGGACGGCCGTCGCGGCAACGCCGAGTTGCCCAGTACGAACATCCATGGAGATTTCCGTATGCAACGCACCCGTTCCGCGCTGCGCCACTGGCTCAGCATTTCAGCCTTCGCCGCCACATTGACCTTCAGCACCGGCCTGCGTGCCGACTCCACCGAGAACGCACCCATCGCAAACACGGTCATCGACGATTCCGTCAGCACTGTGGGCCAGTACTACGCGATTCTTTGCAACACGTGCTCGACGACCAGCGACTACATCAACAAGGCCGTCACACAATATCCGCGCGTGCGCGACAGCGCGGCCTACGTGTACAACCTGGCCAACGGCCAGATTCGTACGGTCGCATTGAACTGGGATCCGGAACAGGGCGTGCAGAACGGCGGCTACGAAGTACCGACCGATACGCGACTGCGTAGCTACGTCAACACGGCGGGCGACCTGTATCGGCGCAACAACAACAGTCTTGCGTTCACCGCGGTCATCCGCGGCGACGGCTCGGTATACCTGAAGCCCGCCGGCGGCGGCACGATCGAGCTGCGTCCGGGCAGTACTCGCGGCACGCCGAGCACGGTCGACCCGGTCAGCACCGCGATGATCCCGGTCAACGGCGCGACCCCGGGACGCGGCAGTCCGATCGACCTGCGCGGCTATTCCTTCAGCCCCTACTTCAGCAACATGTATCCGAATTTCCCGGCCACGAGCTATGACCTCGCCTTCGGCGACCAGCCCGGCAGCATCGACGGTTTCGTGCACGACTACTTCTCCACGCTCGGCAACGGCCCGGCGGCGCAGATCTTTGATCCGGATTCCATGTCGGGCGTCGCCGGTGCCCACAGGCTGACCGAGCAGGTTTCCGGCCAGGTCACCCTGTTCGTGCCAATGAAGGACGGCGGCTACGCGAAAGTGCGCTACGACACGTCGAGCGGCGACGTAACGCTGCGGCAGGTCGTCGATCCCAGCGGCATCGTGCTGCCCAACGGCTACGGCAACGCGCTGCAGTTCTTCAGCAACCGCACTTGGAACCTGGGCTCGAACGCCGCGTGGACGGCCAGCGCATTCCAGGACTGGGCCGCGCGCAACGGCATCGACATCATCATGGGCGGTGCCGGCTCCGGGCGTATCACCTGCGTCAGCCGCAGCATCAACGAAGTGACGTGCACGATCTATCCGAACTGAACGGGTGAAAGTGGCGGGCGCTGGCGCACGGCGCCGGCGCCCGCCGCATCGCTGTACGCCCGCATCGCACGCGCAGGACCGGACGCACTGCTACCATCGCGGCACCACCGTCACCGGAAGTCGCCGTGCCCGCTCGCCTAGCTCCTGATCAATCCCGTGGCCACCTGATCGCCATCGGCGTCTTCGCGGGCCTCGACACCGAACAGCGCCTGACGCACCGACTCCTGTCCATCTGTTCACAGCGCGCACAAATATGCTTTCTCGTCGCCGGCGAGCTCGATGCACGTGCGCTCGACGAGATCGAGACCGCCCTGCTCGCCCACGGTGCCGGCGGCGTGCGCCGCGTGCACCTGGCCTCACGCGCCGATGCGGAACGCCCCGAAACGCTTGGCGCTATCGAGAATTCCGACCTGATCGTGCTCGCCACGATCCATCCGCTGAAACTCACGACCCTGGTTGGCGGCACCAGCCTGGCCAAGCTGCTGCGCCGCCGCAATGCCGACGGCACGCCCATCGCCGGACTCGGCGCCGGCGCCGCCGTACTGACCGAGCACATGCTCGCGTCAGGAGAGTCCGGCGCCACTCCGCGTATGGGTGCCGTGACGCTCGCGCCGGGCCTGGGCCTGACCAACCGCGTGGTCATCGACCAGGGCGGCGCTGCGAGCGACCGCATAGGCCGCCTGCTCGGCGCGCTGGCGCTCAATCCGTTCGCGCTAGGCCTCGGCCTCGACGCGGATACTGCCGCTTTCATCGGTCCGGACAACGTGCTGGAGGTCGTCGGGCACGGCGGCATCACGCTCGTCGATCCCAGCGACGTCGGCCCTACCAACATCACGGAAGCCGGACCGCAGGCACCGATCTCGATCACCAACCTGCGCCTGCATGTACTCGTTCACGGCACGCGCTATGACCTCGATTTCCGCCGGCCGCTCTGAACTACGTGCAGCGGATTGAACTACGCGCACCACTGCCGTACCGCCGCGCTATCGCTTGCGCCGACAGATGCTCCGCTTCCCCCCGCCCTCCCCAACCCCCTTCTCCCTGCCATGTATTCGATACGCACCATCTCACCCGCCGACAACCCCGCCATCGCCGCCATCATCCGTACCGTCATGCCCGAGTTCGGTGCCAGCGGCCCCGGCTTCGCGATCCATGACGCCGAAGTCGACACGATGGCGCAGGCATATGCGATACCCGGTGCGGCGTATTTCGTCGTCGAGCAGGACCGCAATGTGCTCGGCGGAGGCGGCGTGGCCGCGCTGATCGGCGGCGATGCGGACACCTGCGAATTGCGCAAGATGTACTTCCTTCCCGCGCTGCGCGGACAGGGCGCTGGCCGCGCGCTGATCGAGCGCTGCATTGCCGCTGCGCGCGAACTCGGCTACCGGCGCTGCTATCTGGAAACCCTGCGCGGCATGGACGCGGCCCAGGCGCTTTACCTCAAGGCCGGATTCCAGCGCATCGATGGCGCGCTCGGTGGTACCGGGCATTTCAGCTGCGACACGTTCTATCTGCGCGAGCTATAGCCGGTCGCAGAGAAAAAGATGGCCAACCCTTTTTCTCCTTGGAGTTGTCCCGAGCTCGTGACCGCAGTCCGTTTTCAAGCGGCAGCCTGCCGCGCGCGCGCGGACGCGACAGGCTGAACTACAATCGCGCCTTTGCGCGGCGTCGCGCATCCCGCTACGGAGCCATCTGCATGGAACTCAATCAGGTCAAGGCCGTCATCACCGGCGGCGTTTCGGGACTGGGCTACGCTGTCGCACAACATATCGTCGCGCACGGCGGCACGGTCGCGCTGCTGGACGTCAACGACGAGAAAGGCGCGCAGGCCGTAGCCGCACTCGGCGGACCCACGCAGTTCTTCCGCACCGACGTGACCAGCGAAGAGGCCGTCGTCGCGAATCTCAGGGCGGCCAGGGAAGCCCTGGGCGGGCTCAACGCCGCGATCAACTGCGCCGGCATCCTCGGTGCCGGACGCGTGCTCGGAAAGGAGGCGCCGATGCCGCTGAAGACCTTTACTACCACGGTAATGGTCAACCTCATCGGCTCGTTCAACGTCGCCAAGGGCGCCGCCGACCTCATGCAGCACAACGCGCCGGGTGAGGACGGCGAGCGCGGCGTCATCGTGAACACCGCGTCGATCGCCGCGTATGAAGGCCAGATTGGCCAGGCCGCCTATTCCGCCTCCAAGGGTGGCGTCATCGCGATGACCCTGCCAATGGCGCGCGAATTCGCGCGGATCGGCGTGCGCGTCATGACCGTCGCGCCCGGCGTATTCCACACGCCCATGGTCGACGGCATGCCGGAAAACGTATATCAGTCACTTTGTGCGCAAGTTCCCTACCCGTCGCGCCTGGGCAAGCCGGAGGAGTTCGCCGCGACGGTTGCGTTCATCCTGCAGAACCGCTATCTCAACGGCGAAACCATTCGCGTCGACGGTGCGGTGAGATTGCAGGCCAAGTAAGGCCTTCAACTCTCCTTGCTGTCCGCGCTTTTGTACTCAGCACCCGATCTCCACAACCCCGGCCGAACGCTTCGCGTTCGGCCGGTGCTGCACGTTGGGCGTTCAGAGTGATCAGAACCAGTGGCTCTGAGCGATCACTCTTCGTCCGGCCCGTTGGGCGTTCAGAGTGATCAGAACCTGTGGTTCTGAGCGATCAC